>NZ_JAPEHY010000012.1:0-114159 GCF_028823715.1 Shewanella sp. K8 | reverse complement strand
CCCGACTTGACGATCACCACCTCCATAGGAGGTGGTTTTGGGGTGACAATAAAAAAGGCGCCTTGCGGCGCCTTTTTTGAGCTTAACGACTGTGCTTACCAGCCGGTCTTCTCACGCAGCGCGCTGCCGATTTCGGCCAGCGAGCGTACGGTAGTCACGCCCGCGGCTTCCAGAGCAGCGAACTTGTCGGCGGCTGTCCCCTTACCGCCGGCAATGATGGCGCCGGCATGGCCCATACGCTTACCTGCTGGTGCAGTCACACCGGCAATGTAAGAGACCACAGGCTTGGTGACGTTGGCCTTGATGTAAGCCGCCGCTTCTTCTTCGGCGGTACCGCCGATTTCACCTATCATCACTATGGCCTCGGTCTGAGGATCGTTCTGGAACATTTCCAGTACGTCGATGAAGTTGGTACCAGGGATTGGGTCACCACCAATGCCCACACAGGTAGACTGGCCGAAACCTTCGTCAGTAGTCTGCTTAACGGCTTCGTAAGTCAGAGTGCCGCTGCGGGAAACGATACCCACTTTACCTGGCTTGTGGATGTGACCTGGCATGATGCCTATTTTACATTCGCCGGGGGTGATAACACCCGGGCAGTTAGGGCCAATCATGCGCACGCCGGTTTCTTCCAGCTTCACTTTTACCTGCAGCATATCCAGAGTTGGGATACCTTCGGTGATACAAACGATCAGCTCGATACCGCCATCGATGGCTTCCAGGATAGCGTCTTTACAGAAAGGCGCAGGTACATAGATAACAGATGCAGTGGCGCCGGTGGCGGCAACAGCGTCTTTCACAGTGTTGAATACTGGCAAGCCCAAGTGAGTGGTGCCGCCTTTACCTGGAGACACACCGCCGACCATCTGAGTACCATAGGCAATCGCCTGCTCAGAATGGAAAGTACCCTGACCGCCGGTGAAACCCTGGCAGATAACCTTGGTATCTTTGTTGATTAAAACAGACATTATTTGCCCTCCGCAGCTTTAACTACTTGCTGAGCAGCGTCGGTCAGACTTGTCGCAGCAATGATATCCAAACCTGATTCGGCCAGAACTTTAGAGCCCAGCTCGGCGTTGGTACCTTCCAGACGCACAACCACAGGCACTTTCACACCGACTTCTTTCACTGCACCGATAATACCTTCGGCGATCATGTCACAACGCACGATACCACCGAAGATATTCACCAGAACGGCCTTCACATTGCTGTCAGACAGAATGATCTTGAAGGCTTCGGCAACACGTTCTTTGGTCGCGCCACCACCTACGTCGAGGAAGTTGGCTGGCTTGCCACCGTGCAGGTTAACGATATCCATGGTACCCATGGCCAGACCGGCACCGTTTACCATGCAACCTACGTTACCGTCCAGAGCCACATAGTTCAGTTCGAACTTGGCAGCGTGGGCTTCACGTGGGTCATCCTGTGAAGGATCGTGCATGTCTTTGATCTTTGGCTGACGGAACAGAGCGTTACCATCTACGCCAATCTTGCCGTCCAGACAGTGCAGGTTGCCTTCGGTGGTGATCACCAGAGGGTTGATCTCCAGCAGGGCAAAGTCATGCTCCAGGAACATGGTCGCCAGACCCATAAAGATCTTGGTGAACTGCTTGATTTGAGTTGGGTTCAGACCCAGCTTGAAGCCAAGGTCGCGCGCCTGGTAAGGCTGAGGACCTGTGATAGGGTCGATAATGGCTTTGTGGATCAGCTCAGGGGTCTCTTCGGCCACCTTTTCAATTTCCACACCACCTTCGGTAGAAGCCATAAACACGACGCGGCGAGTGCCACGGTCGACAACGGCACCCAGATAGAGTTCGTTGGCGATATCAGTGCAGCTTTCAACCAGGATCTTGGCAACCGGCTGACCTTTTTCATCAGTCTGATAAGTTACCAGATTCTTGCCCAGCCAATGTTCGGCAAAGGCTCTGATCTCTTCTTTGTCGCCAGTAACTTTAACGCCACCTGCCTTACCGCGGCCGCCAGCGTGCACCTGGCACTTGACTACCCACATGTTTCCGCCAATGCGACCGGCTGCTTCAACAGCTTCCTGAGCTGTGTCACAAGCATAGCCTTCTGACACTGGTAAACCATATTCGGCAAATAGGGCTTTTGCCTGATACTCATGCAAATTCATGATGATCTATCCGTATACTACGTTTTAAATCCAACCGGCCCCGAGGGGCCAGTCACGAGGTTATTGTCTGGCGGCGCTTACAAGTCCAGCAGCAGACGAGTTGGGTCTTCCAGCAGATCCTTAATGGTTACCAGGAAGCCAACTGACTCACGACCATCAATGATGCGATGGTCATATGAGAGAGCAAGGTACATCATGGGCAGGATTTCCACCTGACCATTGACTGCCATTGGGCGGTCCTTGATGGCATGCATGCCAAGGATTGCACTTTGTGGCAGGTTAAGAATAGGCGTCGACATCAAGGAGCCAAACACTCCGCCGTTGGTCACAGTGAAGTTACCACCTGTCATATCTTCCACTGTCAGCTTGCCGTCACGGCCCTTGATAGCCAGTTCGCGAACCGCTTTTTCAATATCGGCCAGGCTCATGGTATCTGTGTCGCGCAGCACAGGCGTTACCAGGCCGCGAGGCGTGGAAACGGCGATGCTGACATCAAAGTAGTTGTGGTACAGGATGTCGCTGCCATCGATAGAAGCGTTGACTTCTGGATAACGCTTCAGCGCTTCGGTTACGGCTTTCACATAGAAAGACATAAAGCCAAGACGGATGCCGTGTTTCTTCTCAAAGACTTCTTGATACTTCTTACGGATGTCCATGATAGGCTTCATGTTGACCTCGTTGAAGGTGGTCAACATGGCGGTGGAGTTCTTGGCTTCCAGCAGACGAGTGGCGATAGTCTTGCGAAGACGCGTCATAGGTACGCGCTTCTCGCTGCGATCGCCCGCCAGGGTCACAGGTGCTGTGGCAGCAGCTGCAGCTGGCTTGGCAGAGCTGGACTTAACGAAGGCTTCCACATCTTCTTTGGTGATACGGCCACCCACACCTGTGCCCTTGATTTTAGCGGCATCCAGATTGTGTTCGGCTATCAGGCGGCGTACTGATGGGCTCAGGGCATCGTTGCCTTCTGCCGCGGCTTCTTCAGCCTTTGGCGCAGCGGCTTCAGCCTGCTCTTTGCTCACTTCCTGGCCGGCAACCGCGCCGGCGACGAAGTTGGCGATAACCTGCTCTGCCAGGACGGTATCCCCTTCCTGGAACAGCAGTTCGCTGATCTGGCCATCTTCGGGTGCTACAACTTCCAACACCACTTTATCTGTTTCAATATCAACCAGGTTCTGATCACGGGAAACCGGCTCACCAGGCTTAACGTGCCAAGTGGCGATAGTCGCGTCGGCAACAGATTCGGGCAGTACAGGTACCTTGATTTCGATACTCATGGAAAGCTTTCCTTTTTGTATAAATTTCTATTACTTCAGTTTTAATGCGCTAGTGATCAGTGATTCCTGCTGATGCGTATGCAACTCAGGGTAGCCACAGGCCGGCGCTGCAGAGGCGTCACGGCCAGCGTAGCTGAGCTGGGCACCTTTGGGAATGGCTGCCCAGAAGTGATGCTGGCTGCAATACCAGGCACCTTGGTTCTGAGGCTCTTCCTGACACCAAACAAAGTCGGTCACATGCTGATAGTCTTTCAGTGCTGTTGCCATCTCTTCGTGTGGGAAGGGATACAACTGCTCGACCCGCACCAAAGCGACGTTATCGATATTCTCTTTACGGCGACGTTCCAGCAGCTCGTAGTAAACCTTACCGCTACAGAACACCACGCGATCGACCTTGGCGGCATCCAATGTATCGATTTCACCGATAACGTTCTGGAATTGACCATTGGCCAGCTCATCCATGGAAGACACTGCCAGCGGGTGACGCAGCAGTGACTTGGGAGACATTACCACCAGCGGACGACGCATTGGACGCACCACCTGACGACGCAGCATGTGGTAGACCTGAGCCGGAGTCGAAGGCACACACACCTGCATATTGTGGTTGGCACACAGCTGCAGGAAGCGCTCCAGACGAGCACTGGAGTGCTCCGGACCCTGACCTTCATAGCCGTGAGGCAGTAACATGGTCAAACCGCACAGACGGCCCCACTTCTGCTCACCGGATGACAGGAACTGGTCAATAACCACCTGGGCACAGTTGGCAAAGTCACCGAACTGGGCTTCCCAGATAGTCAGGCCGCCTGGCTCAGCAGTGGCATAACCGTACTCGAACGCCAGCACTGAGGCTTCAGACAACACTGAGTCAGTGATGTCGATAGGGCCCTGCTCTTCGGCCACATGGCGCAGCGGCAGGTAAGTAGTGGCATCGTTCTGGTTGTGCAGCACGGCGTGGCGATGGAAGAAGGTACCACGACCCGAGTCCTGACCGGTGATCCTGACTCTTTGCTTGTCTTCGAGGATGCTGGCATAGGCCAGAGTCTCGGCAAAGCCCCAGTCCATCAGCTTCTCGCCTTTGGCCATAGCGACGCGGTCGTTATATATCTTGGCCACGCGGGAGTGCAGCTTGTGGCTCTCCGGCACATAACTTATCTTGTCGGCCAGATTCTGCAGACGTTCGCGGGTCATACCGGATTCAAAAGACTCATCCCACTCGCGGTTGAGATAAGGAGTCCAGTCCACAGTGTGCAGCGTCATTGGACGCCACTCTTTGACCACACAATCCCCTTGATCCAGCGCGTCACGATAGCTGTTGATCATGGCGGTGACATCGTCGGCCGCAATGCTGTTTTCGGCAATCAACTTGTCGGCGTAGATCTTACGTGGCGTTGGGTGCTTCTTGATCTTGGCGTACATCAGTGGCTGAGTCGCGCTTGGCTCATCGGCCTCGTTGTGACCATGGCGGCGGTAGCACACCAGGTCGATAACGACATCACGCTTAAAGGTGTTGCGATAATCCACCGCCAGCTGAGATACGAAAGCCACAGCTTCTGGATCGTCAGAGTTGACGTGGAAAATCGGCGCCTGCACCATCTTGGCGATATCGGTACAGTATTCGGTTGAGCGCACATCCTGGTGGTTGGAGGTGGTAAAGCCCACCTGGTTGTTCACCACGATGCGGATAGAGCCGCCGACTTTAAAGCCACGGGTCTGAGACATATTGAATGTCTCCTGCACTATGCCCTGTCCGGCAATGGCCGAGTCACCATGGATGGTGATAGGCATTACCTGCAGGCCATCTTCGCTGCCGCGACGATCCAGTCTGGCGCGTACCGAACCCATCACTACCGGGTTAACGATTTCCAGGTGTGAAGGGTTAAACGCCAAAGCCAGGTGAACATTGCCACCGGGCGTTTCAAAATCGGAAGAGAAGCCCTGATGGTACTTAACGTCCCCTGAACCCAGCGTCTCATGATGCTTGCCGGCAAACTCGTCAAAGAGTTCGGCAGGACGCTTGCCCAGAATGTTAACCAGAACGTTAAGACGGCCACGGTGAGCCATACCCACGACTATCTCTTTGGTACCCGCTTCACCGGCGCGATAGATAATTTCGCGCATCATAGGCACCAGCGAGTCGCCCCCTTCGAGGGAGAAGCGCTTGGCACCGGGGAACTTGGCACCCAAATATTTTTCCATGCCTTCGGCGGCATTCAATCCTTCAAGGATCCGGGTCTTGACGGCCTTATCATAGCTGCCCTTACCCAGTGAAGGTTCGAGACGTTGCTGGATCCAACGTTTCTCCTCGGTGTCGGTGATATGCATATATTCGGCGCCGATAGAGCCGCAGTAAGTCGCCTTGAGCGCCTTCACCAGCTCACCCAGTTTCAGGGTATCACCGCCATAAGCAAAAGAACCTGTGTTGAACTCCCGCTCCATATCCTCGCCGCTCAGGCCGTGGAAAGCCGGATCCAATTCAGCAACTGTGTCGCGCTTCCACAGCTCCAGTGGGTCCAGATTGGCATTCTGGTGGCCACGGAAACGGTAGGCGTTGATCAATTGCAGAACTTTTACCTGCTTGGCGTCCACATCAGGATCGGACACACGGCTGGTACCTTTGCTGCGGCCTTCCTGTGCAAGAGAACGAAAATAGTCACGGATCTTGGAGTGAGAAGCTTCGGGTACATCAGCAGAGGCACCGTTCACGGGAGGGAGTTGCTCAAACACCGCACGCCAGTCATCAGATACCGAGGTGGGGTCTTCTTGGTAGGCTTCATACATCTCTTCAACGTAGGTCGAGTTCGCCCCACTCAAGTGAGATGATTCGAGCCAGGCTTTCATGCTGCCTTGGTGCATTTCTTATCCTTTCAAACTTGATACACGTGCTTAGCCATATTTTCCCTGCCTTGGCAGGGTCTCAGCCGCCCCTGGGACATCCGGATGTTACGGCCTTTTGTAGTCCTTTACACACAAAAGAGCCACTTCCTGCCCAGAGAAAGTGACTCCCTACGAGCCTATGTAGTTATTGGATTAAGCTCGTCGTCTTGCATTTATACAGCCCGCTTCAGCAACATGGACTTGATGTGTCCGATGGCCTTGGTTGGGTTCAAGCCTTTCGGACAAACATCCACGCAGTTCATGATGCCGTGGCAACGGAAGACGCTGTATGCATCATCCAGCTCGCTCAGACGCTCTTCGGTCGCAGTATCACGGCTGTCTATCAGGAAGCGATAGGCATGCAGCAGACCACTGGGGCCAACAAATTTGTCCGGGTTCCACCAGAATGATGGGCAAGCCGTAGAACAACAGGCACACATGATACATTCATACAGGCCATCCAGGTGAGCACGCTCCTCCGGTGATTGCAGATGTTCACGGGCCGGCTTCTTCTCATCATTGATGAGGTACGGCTTGATCTTCTCGTATTGCTTGTAAAACTGACTCAGGTCAACCACCAGGTCACGCACCACAGGCATACCGGGCAGAGGACGGATTTCAATCTTCTTGCCTTTGAAGGTAGACACAGGCGTGATACAGGCCAGACCGTTTTTGCCATTCATGTTCATGCCGTCGGAGCCACAAACCCCTTCACGACAAGAGCGGCGGAAAGATAGGCTTGGGTCCTGCTCTTTAAGCTTGAGCAAGGCATCCAGCACCATCATATCTGAACCTTCAGCCACTTCCAGGCTGTAATCCTGCATGTAGGGCTTGGTATCTACATCAGGATTGTAGCGATAAACTGCAATATCCAATTTCATCTTCGCAACTCCTTAGTAGGTACGCTTCTTAGGCGGGAAGGCTTCACGTGTCTTGGGCGCCATGTTCACTTCACGGGTGGACATGGTTTCGTTGACAGGGTCAAACAGGCTGTGGCACAGCCAGTTGGCGTCATCACGCTCAGGGAAGTCTTCACGGCTGTGAGCACCACGGCTCTCGGTACGGAAGTTGGCTGCGTAAGCAGAAGCGATTGCTGTCGCCATCAGGTTATCCAGTTCCAGACACTCGATACGCTGAGTGTTGAACTCTCTGGAATTGTCAGACAGCTTGGCATTGGCCAGACGCTCACGAATTTTCTGCAATTCTTTCAGGCCTTCGGCCATGGCATCACCGCTACGGAATACCGAGAAGTTCAGCTGCATGCACATCTGCAGATCTTTACGGATAACCGCTGGATCTTCACCGTCTTTATTGCTTTCCCAACGATTCAGGCGCTCAAGAGACTTCTGTATGTCGGCTTCAGTCGCAGCCTTGGGATCTGCCGTTTCATCCAGCGCTTTACCCAGATGCTGACCGGCCGCACGACCGAATACCACCAAGTCGAGCAGTGAGTTACCACCCAGACGGTTGGCACCGTGAACCGATACGCAGGCGATTTCGCCCACGGCGAACAGGCCCGTGATATCTTCTTCAGTACCATCGGCGTTCTTGTGGATCACCTGACCGGATACCTTGGTTGGCAGACCACCCATCATATAGTGACAGGTTGGGATAACCGGAATTGGGCCATCGGCGGGATCTATGTGAGCAAAGGTACGGGACAGTTCGCATACGCCAGGCAGACGCGCTTCCAGGGTTTCTTTGCCCAGATGGTCCAGTTTCAGCTTCAGGTGTGGACCCATAGGACCTTCACAACCGCGGCCTTCACGAATTTCTGTCATCATGGAGCGGGCAACCACGTCGCGGGATGCCAGGTCTTTGGCGTTGGGCGCATAGCGCTCCATGAAGCGTTCGCCGTCCTTATTGAGCAGATAACCGCCCTCACCACGACAACCTTCAGTCACCAGAACACCTGCACCGGCAATCCCGGTTGGGTGGAACTGCCACATTTCCATGTCCTGCAGCTGAACCCCGGCACGGGCAGCCATACCAACGCCATCACCTGTGTTGATGTGAGCATTTGTGGTAGAGGCAAAGATACGACCGGCACCGCCGGTAGCCAATACCGTGGCCTTGGCTTTGAAGTAAACGATTTCACCGGTTTCAATTTCGATTGCAGTACAACCTACGATGGCACCGTCTTCGTTTTTAACCAGGTCCAGGGCATACCACTCGGAAAATACCTGAGTCTTGTTCTTGACGTTCTGCTGGTACAGGCAGTGCAACAGAGCGTGGCCGGTACGGTCAGCTGCAGCCGCGGTACGGGCCGCCTGCTCACCACCGAAATTCTTGGATTGACCGCCGAAAGGACGCTGATAAATAGTGCCGTTTTCAAAGCGTGAGAATGGTAGACCCATCTGCTCCAGCTCGATAACCGCTTCGGGGCCGGTCTGACACATGTACTCGATGGCATCCTGGTCGCCGATGAAGTCGGACCCTTTTACCGTGTCGTACATATGGTGTTCCCAGTTGTCCTCGTGGGCATTACCCAGAGCAACAGTGATCCCGCCCTGAGCCGAAACCGTGTGAGAACGTGTAGGAAAAACCTTGGACAGGAGCGCACAGCTCTTGCCTTCTTGGGAAATCTGCAGTGCTGCGCGCATGCCGGCACCACCGGCACCAATCACGACAGCGTCAAACTCGCGTACTGGAATAGCCACTTAAACACCCCACACTATTACTATGCCTGACGCCAGATAAGCAAAGGCGGTCACGACAAAGACAAACTGTAAAACCCCACGCAGTGCTACGTTTTTGACGTAGTCTGTCAGTACCTGCCAGATACCGATCCAGGCGTGGATCAGCAGCGCAATCAGCGCCAACAGAGTAAAGACCTTCATCGGCAGTGAAGCAAACAGCCCATGCCAGACGTCGTAGGTGAGAGGTGAACTGCAAGCTGCGAATCCGACCAGGAATATAGTGTAAACGGCCAGAATGACGGCGCTTGCGCGTAATAGGATGAAGTCATGAACACCACTGCGTCCAAAACTCGCTGCATTGGTTACCATACCCAGATCCCCGCTAATACAGAAAACACTGCGGTCAGGACAAATACTGCCTTGGCCGATGCTTTACCCGAAGGTAACTCTTCCCAACGACCGGTATCCATTACCAGGTGACGCAAGCCGCCCAGCAAGTGGTAAGCCAGTGCGGTCAGAATGCCCCACAGGATAAACTTCACCACGAAGTTGTCTAACAGAGATTGTACGCCTTGGAAACTCTCGGCCGATGCCAGCGAGGCATTCAGCAACCACAGGAGTATACCAACAGCGAACAGCATGATGACACCGGAAACCCGGTGCAGAATGGACACAATTGCAGTCGCCGGGAAGCGAATGGTCTGCAGATCTAAATGGACAGGTCTTTGCTTTTTCACGTTCTGCTCACTCAGCTCCATTGAGCATTTTTTTTGTTATGTGAACCGATTTTGCTCTTACACAGTTCCGTGACTGAAGTCACAGAGAAGGGTTTCACAAAAGAAAGTTGAAACAAAAAGCTAACTTGTTGACAACACACAAAATTAGTTAATTAGTGATATGCTAACCAAGCCCGCCGTTTGCAGCTCTTGCGAGCCGGAGCAAGTATACTCGCCGTAAATGTCAAATACAAACATCACATTATCCAAATTTTGTTTTTTTGAGCTTTTTTCAGGATAAGTGCTGGTGTTATCAGGGAAATTGGTCTTACCTATACCATGGTCTAACGAATTTAAACGCTTATTTAAATTGAAATGTGATCTAGATTGGCTGTAAAGTAATGGCCGTTTGACATGCCGCACTCACATAAGAATGAAGTAAGGAGAACGGGGTATGGCTGATTTAAAAGCCAAATTGGAATTACCAGGGAACGACTCGATTGAACTGCCAGTGAAACAAGGAACTGCTGGTTTCGACGTAATCGACATCAGTAAACTCGGCAGTAAAGGCTACTTTACCTTTGATCCAGGATTTCTCGCGACGGCCTCCTGTGAATCTGCAATTACCTATATCGATGGCGCACAGGGCGTATTGCTGCACCGTGGCTATCCGATAGATCAACTGGCGACAGAATCCGACTATCTGGATCTCTGTTACCTGCTGTTGTACGGCGAGCTGCCAACCAAGGCAGAATATGAGAAGTTTGCCTACACAGTTAAAACTCACACTATGGTGCATGAGCAGTTGGCCTTCTTCTTCAGAGGCTTCCGTCGTGACGCTCACCCAATGGCCATGCTTTGTGGCGTAACAGGCGCCCTGTCTTCTTTCTATCAGGACTCTCTGGATGTCAACGATGCCCGTCATCGTGAAATTGCAGCCTTCCGCCTGGTTTCCAAGATGCCGACCATTGCCGCCATGTGCTACAAGTACTCCATAGGTCAGCCGTTCGTGTACCCACGCAACGATCTGAGCTATGCCGGTAACTTCCTGTCGATGATGTTCGCGGTACCTTGTGAAGAGTACAAGGTGAACCCGATTGTTGAACGTGCCATGGATCGCATCTTTATCCTGCACGCCGACCATGAACAGAACGCTTCAACCTCTACAGTGCGTCTGGCGGGCTCTTCGGGTGCCAACCCATTTGCCTGTATCGCTGCCGGTATCGCTTCGCTGTGGGGACCTGCCCATGGTGGTGCCAACGAAGCTTGTCTGCGTATGCTGGAAGAAATCGGCACTGTGGATCGCATCCCTGAGTTTATCGAACGTGCCAAGGACAAGGATGATCCTTTCCGTCTGATGGGCTTCGGTCACAGGGTTTACAAGAACTTTGACCCACGCGCCAAAGTGATGCGTGAAACCTGTCACGAAGTGCTGGCTGAACTCAAGGTTAACGACCCTCTGCTGGATGTCGCCATGGAACTTGAGCGTATCGCGCTGGAAGATGAATACTTCATCTCCAAGAAGCTCTATCCAAACGTCGACTTCTACTCAGGTATCATCATGAAGGCGATTGGTATTCCAACCTCCATGTTTACCGTTATCTTTGCCCTGGCCCGCACCGTTGGCTGGATTGCTCACTGGAAAGAGATGCTGGATCAGCCTGGTCACAAGATCAGCCGTCCACGTCAGCTCTACACAGGTGCCACATCCCGCGACTTCGTGGAACTGGACAAACGCTGAGCCTGACAACGCTAAGTCTAACTCATTGAAAAAGGCGCCTTGGGCGCCTTTTTTGTGTTCAAGCATGTCGCGTGATCAAGGGGAAACCAGCCAGGCTTCACTTTCGATAACCGGCTGCTAACTTTGTTCTGCAAATTGGCCCTCGCCTAACCCACTATCTCTTAAGCTCACTTGCTGTTGTCTCACCTCTCAAAAGCCGGTTCACCCGCTAAAGCCGCATCCTGCACAACTCTTCATGTCACTAACTCCTACCGCCACTAACTCTTAATGCCGCCAACCCTAATGTCACCAACCCTTAGTGCCCACTTCATGTTATCAAGCCTCAATAGCGCCGCCTTTAGCGAATGAGTGAGCCCCTCGCTTGCCGTGAACTGTATTACACCATCAGCTCAGCGCAGTGCGGTCACTTCCCTGGTCTCAGCTCAGCCGCTTGCGCAGACGCTATACTGAGCAGCATTGGTAAAAATCATCACAAAATAAACTTTTTTGCTACATCGGCATCAAACACCTCAATAAGGTAGACACTAAAATATCATTAACCTTTGTTTTAAAAAGAAATTTAAAATTGGCATTGGTTTTGCTTTATCGCAACAAAGATCAAGATAAGGACTTTCACATGAAGCGTAACCTCACCTACACCCTGAGCACTGTTTTGCTGCTTGGGTCTTTGGCCAGCGGCTGCAGCGAACAGCAGCAGGAAGAAGAACAACAAGCCTTTGCCATTCCGGTCGAGACCAGCATAGTCACTCAAGGCCAGGTTTCCTCCTTCTACGCCACCACAGCCACACTGGAAGCGCCACAAGAAGCCCATGTGGTCAGCCGTATTGCCGGGCTGATAGAAACTCTGCAAGTCGAGGAAGGTGACAGAGTCAACAAGGGGCAGTTGCTGGCGGTGATAGACTCCCGTCGCCAACGTTATGAACTGGATAAGGCCGAAGCCGAGGTGCAAATCATCGAGCAGGAGCTCAACCGGCTGAAGAAAATGAATAACCGTGAGTTTGTCAGTGCCGATGCCATGGCCAAACTGGAATTCAACCTGCAAGCCGCCAAGGCGCGTCGGGACTTGGCCAAACTTCAGGTGGAAGAAAGCCAAATCCGCTCTCCCATAGATGGCGTCGTCGCCAAACGTTTTGTCAAACAGGGCAATATGGCCAAGGAGTTTGAAGAGCTGTTCTACCTGGTCAATCAGGATGAGCTCTACGGCATAGTCAATCTGCCGGAGCAGCAACTGAGCAGTTTGCGCATAGGTCAGGAAGCCGAAGTCATCAGTTCCCGCCAGCAGCAAGTGGCGGCCAAGGTACTCAGAATAAGCCCTGTGGTGGAAGCCACCAGCGGTACTTTCAAGGTAACTCTTTCGATCCCCAATCAGAATGCCAGTCTCAAGGCCGGGATGTTTACCCGGGTCGAACTCAGATACGACACCCACGACAATGTGATAGTGGTGCCCTATAACGCCGTCATCAATCAGGATGATCGCAAGGCGCTCTATGTTATCGAAGAGGGTAAGGCGCAGCGCCGCGAGGTCAAACTGGGTTACCGCCAGGACGATAAAGTGGAAATCATTGAGGGCATAAGTCCGGGTGAACAGGTGGTGGTTCGCGGTCAACACAATCTCAAGGATCAATCATTGGTGGAAGTGATAGCTCCGCTGGATCTGGCCAAGGCCAACTAACTGTCACAAGGACCACCTCTTATGTCTATTATTACCACTTCGGTCAAGCGTCCGGTGACCGTCTGGATGTTTATGCTGGCCGTTATCCTGTTCGGCATGGTGGGTTTCTCCCGTCTGGCGGTAAAGCTGTTGCCCGACTTGAGCTACCCCACACTCACCATACGCACCCTCTACGAGGGCGCGGCACCCGTGGAGGTAGAGCAGCTTATCTCCAAACCTATCGAGGAAGCGGTCGGTATTGTTAAAGGGCTGAGGCTGATAAGTTCGATTTCCCGTTCCGGTATGTCCGATGTGGTGCTCGAATTTGAATGGGGCACAGAGATGGATATGGCCAGTCTCGATGTGCGGGAAAAACTCGACACCATAGAACTGCCGCTGGATGTGAAAAAGCCTTTGTTGCTGCGCTTTAATCCCAATCTCGATCCCATCATGCGCCTGGCACTGCCGGCCCCCAAGGCCACAGAAGCCGAGCTCAAGCGGCTGCGGACTTATGCCGAAGAGGAGCTGAAGCGGGATCTCGAGTCGCTTTCCGGAGTCGCTGCCGTGCGCCTTTCCGGCGGGCTGGAGCAGGAAGTGCATATTCTGCTCAATCAAGAGAAACTGGCGCAGCTGGATCTCAGCAGCGAAGCCATTCGCAACCGTATCAGTGAAGAAAACGTCAACCTTTCTGCCGGTAAGGTGATCCAGGGCGACCGCGAATATCTGGTGCGCACCGTTAACCAGTTCCACTCCCTCGATGAGCTGGCCAATGTGATTGTCTATCAAAAGGGCAATACCCTGGTACGTCTTGGCGAGATAGCCGAGGTCACGGATGCCTTTAAAGAGCGCAGCGATATTACTCGCATCGGCGGCAAGGAGTCCATTGAGCTCGCCATCTATAAGGAGGGCGATGCCAATACGGTAGCCGTAGCCAATAAGCTTAAGAGCCAGTTGCAACAGATGCGCTCCGAGGCCAAAGACAGCGCCACGCCAGTGCCTGAGATAATTTACGATCAGTCGGAGTTTATCGAAAGCGCCGTCAGTGAAGTGACTTCATCAGCCCTTATCGGCAGTCTGCTCGCGATGCTGGTGATCTACCTGTTCCTTCGAGACATCATCCCTACCCTGATCATCTCCATCTCTATCCCCTTCTCTGTGATAGCCACCTTTAACATGATGTATTTTGCCGATATCAGTCTTAACATCATGTCGCTCGGTGGTATCGCGCTGGCGGTGGGGTTGTTGGTGGATAACGCCATCGTGGTGCTGGAAAACATCGACAGGTGCAAGGCCCAGGGGATGGATCGCCGTCAGGCCGCCATCACAGGAACCAAAGAGGTGGCCGGGGCGATTTTTGCCTCTACTCTGACCACGCTGGCGGTATTTGTGCCCTTGGTATTTGTCGATGGCATTGCCGGAGCCCTGTTTGCCGATCAGGCCCTGACCGTTACTTTCGCCCTGCTGGCCTCTTTGCTGGTTGCCCTCACCTCGATTCCTATGTTGGCTTCCCGCGAAGGCTTCACAATGTTGCCGGAACTGGTCAAGCGTGACAAACCACAGCCTCCGGCGAGTAAGCTTGGCAAGCTCAAGCATTACAGCGCCACTGTGTTTACCTTCCCTTTCCTGTTGCTGCTCAGCTATCTGCCAAGATTGCTGCTGACGCTGGTGTTAATCCTCACCCGGCTGCTGGTGTGGCTGGTATCCCTGGTGATGAAGCCGCTGTCCAGACTGTTTAACCTTTGCTACGGCTGGCTGGCCGATGGCTATCGGCCGCTGCTGAACCTGGCGCTCAAGTTCCGTGGCATCACTCTGGCGCTGGCCATTGCGGTCACCGCCATCTCTGGCGTCTTGATGAGCCGCCTGGGAATGGAGCTGATCCCACCGATGAATCAAGGCGAATTCTATGTGGAAATCCTGCTGCCTCCCGGCAGTGAGGTGAGCCAAACCGATGCCGTATTGCAGCGTCTGGCGCTGGCTATCAAAGACAGGGAGGACGTAAAACACGCATACAGCCAGGCCGGCAGCGGTGGTCTTATGACCTCGGATACCCGGCGTGGCGGCGAGAACTGGGGGCGTCTGCAGGTGGTGCTGGCCGATCACCGCGCGTTTGACCAAGTTGCCGCCAAGCTGCGCAGCACTTTGCGCACTATTCCCGAGCTGGAAGCGCAGATCCAATATCCCGAGCTGTTCAGCTTCAAGACTCCGCTGGAGATAGAGTTGTCCGGCTATGAACTGGAACAGTTGAAAACCTCGGCCGCTTCACTGGTTAAGGCGCTGGAGGGCGATCCCCGCTTTGTCGATGTCAGCAGCAGCTTGCGTGACGGTCAGCCGGAGCTGAGTATCCGTTTTGATCACGCCAGAATGGCCGCCCTTGGCCTGGATGCACCAACCGTGGCTACCAGCATAGCCCAGCGGGTTGGCGGTACCGTAGCCAGCAAATACACCCTGAGAGAACGCAAGATAGATATTCTGGTGCGTAGCGAGTTGGATGAACGCAATCAGATAAGCGATATCGATGCCATGCTGATCAACCCATCCAGCCCGCAGCCCATCCCCTTGAGCGCCGTGGCCGATGTCTCGTTGACTCTGGGACCTTCGGCAATCAATCGCATCAGCCAGCAGCGGGTAGCCATAGTGTCGGCCAATCTGGCCTATGGCGATCTTAATCAGGCGGTGGCCAGTGCCAAACGCATTCTCAGCCAACTGACACTACCCGCCTCAGTGCAAAGCCGATTCGGCGGTCAGAATGAAGAGATGGAGCATTCGTTCCAATCGCTGAAGATAGCGCTGATCTTGGCGGTATTCCTGGTTTATCTGGTGATGGCCAGTCAGTTTGAGTCATTGCTGCACCCCTTGCTTATCCTGATGGCTGTACCCATGGCACTGAGCGGCAGTATCTACGGCCTGGCGATAACAGGCACCCAGTTGTCTGTCATCGTCTTTATCGGCCTTATCATGCTCGCCGGGATAGTGGTCAATAACGCCATAGTATTGGTAGACAGGATCAATCAGCTCAGGCAAAGCGGCAAACAACGTCTCGACGCCATCAAGCAAGCGGCAGCATCGCGTTTAAGACCCATACTGATGACCACACTGACCACTAATCTGGGGCTGCTGCCCATGGCAATAGGCTTAGGGGACGGCAGTGAAGTGCGTGCCCCCATGGCGATCACTGTCATTTTCGGCCTCAGCCTGTCGACTCTGCTGACTCTGGTGGTTATTCCTGTGCTCTATGCCCTGTTCGACCGCAAACAGTACGCCGAGCCGGCCACCATGGGAGAAGGCGCATGAACCTGACCAAACTGGCGCTTAAGCGCCCGGTGACCACCAGCATGTTCTTTGTGGCCATTTTGCTCTTTGGTCTGGCCGCCAGCCGCTTGCTGCCGTTGGAGATGTTCCCCGGGATAGAGATACCGCGGATCTTCATCCAGGTGCCTTACAAAGGCTCCTCTCCGGCGGAAGTGGAACGCGACATCACCAATGTCCTGGAAGAGTCACTCGCCACCATGGGTGGACTCGATGAGCTGCGCTCACGTTCCAGCCAGGATGGCAGCGAGATAGAAGTGAGAATGAAGTGGGGTGAAAACGTCGCCGCCCGCAGCCTGGAAGCGCGGGAAAAGGTGGATGCGGTGCGCCATCTGCTGCCAACCGATGTGGAGCGGGTGTTTATCATGCAGTTCTCCACTGCCGACATGCCTATGCTGAATATCAGGATCTCCAGTGAGCGGGAACTCTCCGGCGCCTTCGATCTGCTGGAAAAACAGCTCAAACGGCCACTGGAGCGGGTGGAAGGCGTCTCCAAGGTCACCCTCTATGGTGTGGAGCAAAAACAGATAGAGATACGTCTCGATGCCCAGCGCCTGGCCGCCAGTGGCATGAGTGTTCCCGCCATTCACAAGCGTCTGGCGGCAGAAAACTTTGTGATAAGCGGCGGCAACCTGAGGGACAACGGCCGGGTCTATCAGGTGTCTCCCAAGGGCGAGTTCCGTAATCTCGAAGAGATCAAGGCGCTGGTATTGCTGCCGGGTTTGACCCTGGGCGATATCAGCGAAGTCAATTTCGCCCTGCCTGAAGCCACCGAGGGCCGCCATCTTGATAAGAAATATGCCGTCGGCCTGGATGTGTTCAAGGAATCCGGCGCCAATCTGGTGGAGGTTTCGACCAGGGTGCTTAAAGTGATTGAGGCCGCCAGAGAGGATAAGCAATTTCAGGGGATCAAGCTGTTTATCATGGAAGATCAGGCCCATGGAGTGAAATCGTCACTCAAGGACTTGTTGATGTCCGGCCTGCTGGGCGCCCTGCTCTCCTTTGCCGTGCTGTACCTGTTCCTGCGTAACCTGCGCATGACCCTGGTGGTGGTTTCCTCCGTGCCCATCTCCATCTGTATGACATTGGCCGGCATGTACTTTCTCGGCTACAGCCTCAATATCCTCTCTATGATGGGGCTGCTGCTGGCGATAGGTATGCTGATTGATAATGCCGTGGTGGTCACAGAGAGTGTGTTGCAGGAGCAGCAACATGGCGCTGTCGGTCACAATACAGATGACAGCCCCAACAACGCTGGCGATCGGGCAATCCTCAACGGGGTCGACAAGGTGGCGCTGGCGGTGCTGGCCGGCACCCTGACCACGGCGATAGTGTTCCTGCCGAATATTTTCGGGGTTAAAGTGGAGCTGACTATCTTCCTCGAACATGTTGCCATCGCCATCTGCATTTCGCTGGCGGCCTCGCTGTTGGTGGCCAAGACGCTGATCCCCTTGATGCTGTCAAAACTGCAACTCAGGTTTGAGCGGGTCGAGAAAGAATCGCGGCTGCAGAAGTCTTACCACACCAGTCTCAACTGGATACTGCAGCACCCGAAAACCGCTACTTGCCTGGCACTGCTGATGTTACTGTCAACCGCCCTGCCGCTGTCGTTGGTGAAACAGGACAGTCAGGACAGCCAAAGCAAGGAGCGCTTCTACATTAACTACCAGTTGGAAGGACGTCACAGCCTGGCGGTCACCGAGGCCATGGTCAGCCAGATGGAGGACTACCTCTATGCCCATAAGGATGAGTTCCACATAGATGCCGTCTACAGTTATTACTCTCCCGAGGATGCCTCTTCCACCATACTGCTGAAGCCGGATCTGGAGGAAGATGTCGCCGAGCTGAAAAAGCGGATCCGCGAAGGATTTCCCAAGTTCTCCATTGCCAAGCCTCAGTTTGGCTGGGGCAGCGATGAGTCCGGCGTCAGAGTCACACTGACCGGGCGCTCCACCTCAGAGCTGATTCGCCTCAGTGAACAGGTGATCCCTTTGCTCTCCAACATAGAGGGCCTGCATGATGTGCGCTCTGAGCTCAACGGTGCCCAGCAGGAGGTGATAGTACAGATAGACAGAGAGCTGGCCGCCCGCCTGGGGCTGAGCATCAAGGATATTGCCGGCAGTATCTCCCTGGCACTGCGGGGCGCGGCACTGCGTTCATTTCGCCACGATCCCAGTGGTGAGCTCAGAATCGAACTGGCCTTTGAACGCGACTGGCGTCAGTCGCTGGAGCGGCTAAAACAATTGCCCATAGTGCGGCAGGACAACAAGGTCTATTCGCTGGAGAGTCTGGCCAAGGTGGAAATTGTCCCCAGATTCGATGTCATTCGTCACTATGATCGCCAGACGGCACTATCCATAGGCGCTAACCTTGAAGATCTCAGTATGGAAGAGGCGCAGAAACAGATCATGGCGGCGCTCAAGCATGTCAACTTCCCCCATGGTTATGACTACTCACTCAGAGGCGGCTTTCAACGTCAGGACGAGGAAGAGTCAGTCATGCTGATCAACATGGTGTTGGCGATTGCCATGATCTATATAGTGATGGCGGCTTTGTTTGAGTCGCTGCTGCTGCCGAGCGCCATCATTACCAGCATACTCTTCTCCATCACAGGGGTATTCTGGGCCCTGTGGCTGAGTGGCACGCCTATGTCCGTGATGGCCATGATAGGCATACTGATCCTGATGGGGATAGTGGTCAACAACGGCATAGTGCTGGTGGATCAAATCAATCAGATGACGCCACCGCTGGAGCAGTTGTCTGAGGTCATAGCCTCTGTCTGTGTCACCCGCTTGCGGCCGGTATTGATGACGGTTGGGACCACAGTTCTGGGCCTGCTTCCTCTGGCGCTGGGAGACACTCAGATAGGCGGCGGTGGCCCGCCATACTCACCTATGGCGATTGCCATCATAGGCGGCTTGAGTTTCTCCACCCTGACCAGTCTCTATTTGGTGCCCCTGTGTTACCAGGCCTTCTTCCGCCTGCGTCATAATGCGGCCATCAGGCTCGGGCAATCGCTCAAACTCAGTCAGCGCCTGCTGCCCTGGACCTGAGCCCAAAACACCGCAGAACAGATAAAAAAGCTGCCATGGCAGCTTTTTTATTGCCCGGACATCAATAGCGAACTAGCTTTATCCCAGCACTCAACTATTTGGAGTTCCCATGCCAGGTTTGCTTAAACGCTTTACATCACTCGTGCTGTTTACACTTGTCAGCTTGGCTGCCGCGGCGGAAAACAATTCCTATGCCAAGAATCCCTATGCCGAGGTCAAGATAACCACTCATGAACTGCTGCCAGGTCGCTATATGTTGACCGGCGCCGGCGGCAACATAGGTGTCAGTGCCGGGGAGGATGGACTGCTCATCATAGACGACCAGTTTGCGCCGCTGGCAGAGAAGATTTCTGCGGCACTACAAGGTCTCAAGCCGGGCCATCCGGCTTTTGTCATCAATACCCATTTTCACGGCGATCATACCGGGGGCAATCTGTACTTTGGCCAAAACGCCAACATTATTGCCCACGAGAATGTGCTCAAGCGGTTGAATGAGAAAGCAACCCAAAAGAAGGCGCTACCTGTTATCACTTATGACAAGGGACTGAAAATTCACTTCAACAACCAGGTGTTGGAACTTATTCATCTGGGCCCAGGGCATACGGATGGTGACACCCTGGTGCTGTGGCAGGATCGCAAACTGGTGCATATGGGCGATCTCTTCTTTAAAGACAGGTTTCCTTTTATCGATCTCGACCACGGCGGCTCAGTCATCGGCTACAGAGACAATGTCGCGGCCGTGCTTGAACTCATAGATCAGGATACCTTGGTTATCCCAGGTCATGGTGAACTGGCCAATAAGGCCGATCTCCTGAGGTTCAAACATATGCTGGATGACTGCATCAATTGGATGAAAGAGGGCAAGCAGCGCGGCATGACTCTCGAACAGATGCAGGCCACAGAACTGCCCCAAGCATGGCGGGAATGGGGCTGGCAGTTCATCCCCAAGGAGCGCTGGGTCAAGACCCTGTATCAGGGATTAACCGAGGAATGACTGCCCTCTCAGTTGTAGGCGTTTATTGACTCGGCAAGGCTCAGGCAGGAATATTGCGAAAATGCCACAACACCCAATAGATGGGCTTGAGATCACGGCCGCCTATATCGCGAAACGGCCTCAGCAACAGATAGAGCCACTGCCAACTGACCAGGAAACTTCTGGTCTCATGCCAGATAGCTTCACCACCGGCTTGGCGATAACTGGCTATCGCTTGGGCAATCGCTTCGTTGGCCGGCCCCATGTAGCGGTATAAGCTGTGAATGTACACCAGCAGATCCCTTATCTGCTGCATCAGCATGTCTTTACCCTTTTGATTGGCTTCAAAGTCGATAAAGGTTACCTGTCCCTGTTGCCAACTGATATCCCTTAGTGCCGGACGGCCGTGGGCCAAGCCCATACTGTGCAAACCCGCCAAAGCAGCGGCGCTGTCATTGAGGATCTGCTGCATGCCTTGCTGATCCTGCGATTTGAGTGCCAACCAGTCTTTGACTGTCACACCGGCATCTTCCACGACAAAGTAGCCCTTATCGGACTGAACAATGCGCGGCACAGGAGCTGAGCGGCTGGCCAGATGTTCCAGAGTCTGTTTCTCTTTTTCCAGCGCCAGTTGAGGATTGGGTTTCAACACCCGCATGGCCCCCTGAAGAGTCTCTGCCTGTTTGAGCCAGTATTTTTTACCCTCATATTCAAACGAGCAAATACGCTCCCCGGGATGAGCTTCCAGCACCCGCAGAACATATTGATTGAATTTAGGTTGCTCCATGGACAGGACTCCCTTCCAAGAATTGGTGGTGGTTCACAGAAAATTCTTATTAGTATCTTAGGGAATGGCGATTAAAGCAAATTCACTTAGGCTAAAACCCTGCTATTTAACGCATTTTCAGAGACTAATACCACAGAGGCTTAATGATAAAAACAATTGATGAATGAAATTAACAATTTCCAAACACAACAACTAATACAAAAGAGGGAGACGATGCCAGGGAGGGAAGTAGAAATGTAGACCCCAATCCGCTGTTGCGGATTGGGGGGATCGGACAGGGGCTGTTATTGCTTTTCCTGCCAAGGCTCGGCCTTGTCAGCCAGCAGCACAGGGATCCCATCATTGATAGGATAAGCCAGCCTATCTGCCTTACAGATAAGTTGCTGTGCCTGCTTGTCATACTCCAGTCTGCCTTTACATATGGGGCAGGCTACGATTTCCAATAGTTTCTTATCAAACGCCATCAGACTGTCCTTTTTGGTTTGCCTTTTGTTTGCTTGCCATTGCCTCTCGCACCCGAGTCAGCAATTGGGCATCGAATTGGGGTGATAGCTTGGCATTGACGGCCAAATACCACCAGTGTTGTTTTGCAAATTCGCGACACTTGATCGCATCTTTTTCTGTCATCAGCAGCGGCAGTTCATCGCCAAGTGGCGCCAAGGCCTCCAGACTGTAGGCCTGATGATCGGCAAAGACCTCTTGAGCTTCGAGCTTGAACCCCATCTGAGAGAGAGTTTCAAAAAAACGTTCCGGATTACCGATACCAGCCATGGCTTTTACCGCCATAGGCGCTGTGGGGGCCTGAGTCTGGTTTTCCCCTGCGACACTCAGTACTGCACCGGGAATGAGCTGCATACCAAACTCTCTGACAGTATCGCTGGCTTCACCGTTGTGAATAACGAAATCGGCACTCTCCAAGCGCCATTCACCCTCTCTCAAGGGACCTGCAGGCAATAACATGCCATTACCCAAGCGGCGGCTGGCATCGAGCACCACCACTTCAATATCCCGCGCCAGTCGATAATGCTGCAAACCATCATCGCTGATAATAATATCCACATCAGCGGACGCCAGCAGCAACTCGGCGGTGGCTATACGATCCACTCCCACAGCCATAGGCACTTGAGTGCGGGCCACTATCATCGCCGGCTCATCACCAAAATCCGTTGGATTGGCGCCTTGGGGCACCAGTCTCGGCTCGGTTTGACCACTGCCATAACCACGGCTTATTACCCCTGGGTGGTAACCATAGTGCCTGAGCAACTCAATCAGATAGATAACGGTAGGCGTCTTGCCACTGCCGCCGACGGTAATGTTGCCGACAATGATCACGGGTACGGGCAAAGCTTGCGAGGCCTTGAGCCCAAGTTTAAACCCCAGGCGTCTCAGGCCACTGAGCAAGGCAAACAACCAGGAAAGCGGCCAAAGCAACCACCTTCCCCAATGCTTCTGATACCAGATACGGTTAAGCAGAGCTTCCACTTAACCTCCGAATTGCATCTGGTACAACTTGGCGTACGTCCCATCCTTTTCCAGCAGGCTCTGATGCGTGCCGCGCTCGAGGATCTTGCCCTGATCGACCACCAAAATCTGATCGGCACTTTCAATGGTCGACAGTCTGTGGGCAATAACTATCGAGGTACGATTGCGGCGCAGGTTATCCAGCCCCTTTTGAATCGCCTTCTCTGATTCGGTATCCAGTGCCGAGGTCGCTTCATCGAGGATCAACACAGGGGCATCCCTGAGGATGGCTCTGGCAATGGCGATCCGCTGGCGTTGACCACCGGACAACATCACGCCGTTTTCACCTATCTCGGTATCCAGTCCTTGGGGCAAGGTTTCGATAAACTCCATCGCATAGGCCAATTTGGCGGCGTTTTCTATCTGTTCGCGGGTCGCCTCGCCTGGATAGGCATAGGCGATATTATTGGCTATGGTGTCGTTGAAAAGAGTGACCTGCTGCGACACCAACGCGACCTGGCTACGCAGACACTTGAGTGAATAGTCGTAAATACTGACATCGTCCAGGGTAATCTCCCCCTGTTTCAGTCCAGCGTAAAAACGGGTCACCAGACTGGCGATGGTCGACTTACCCGAGCCTGAGCGACCCACCAGCGCCAGAGTCTGCCCCTGACGCACTTCAAAGTTGATATTCTCAAGCGCCAGACGCTCCTGCCCCGGATAACCAAAGCTGACGTTATCGAAACGCAGATTACCCTCAACCCGCTCGACTGTGTGAGTGCCGCTATCGGACTCCCCCGGAGTATCCAGCAACTCAAACACTGTGGTACAGGCAGCAATACCGCGTTGAAACTCGGCGTTAACCCGGGTGAGGTTCTTGATGGGCTGCAGCATGGCGAGCATGGCACCGAGGATAGTGGCAAAGGTACCCGCGGTCAGTTCATCCTTCAGGCTGTCAAAGCTCGCAGCATAGAGTACAAAGGCCAATGCAAAGGAACCTATGATCATAATAAGCGGTTGGCTGATGGCCTGGGCCGCTGCCAACTTCATGTTCTGATAGCGGTTTTGATCGTTAACTTTGGCAAAACGCTCGGCCTCAGTCTTCTGACCGCCGAAAGACAATACGTTCTTGTGGCCCTTGATCATCTGCTCGGTCACTGCAGTCACTGACCCCATGGCGCCCTGGATCTGCCGCGATACCTTACGGAAGCGGCGACTGACAACGGCAATCACCACCCCGATGAAAGGACCAATGATCAGAATGCAAAGCGACAGCTTCCAGGAGTAATAGAACATCAACCCCAGCATGCCTATGACAGTGACACTGTCTCTCACCAAAGTGATCAGCGCGCTGCCGGAGGCTCTGGCAATTTGCTCTGTGTCGAAGGTTACTTTGGAGATCAAGGAACCCGTGTTTTCCTTGTCCATATAGCTGACAGGCAGCGACAGTATGTGTTCAAACACCTGCTGACGCATATCCTGAATAAGCTTGGCACTGATATAAGAGATGCCATAGGTAGAGACAAAGTTGGCCAATCCCCTAAGACTGAACAGCCCCACTACCACGAAGGGGGCCATGGTCAATACATCCGAGCTGGCATTAAACCCTTTGGAGGTGCCCAGCTCCACGCCGGCAACGACCGAATTATTGGCAAACCCTTCATCAATAAAAGGTTTCACAAAAGCGATAAAAGTAGCGTCCACCACCCCATAGGTGATCAACGCCAGAATCGAGATGATAAATACCCCTTTGAGAGGCTTGAGGTAGGACAGCAAACGTCTGAAAACCGTCCAGACTTCACGTTGTTGAGATGTGCTCATCAGCGAAACTATATTTATGACAAAGTCGCCATTCTACTCTGGATTCCCTGCCATACCAAACCCAAACAAGCGGTTATACCAAAATGGCGCCAGATCCTCGCGGTAACTGTGCACTGTATAACCTTGGCTATCAAAGTGGATACTCACCTGCCCCAGCTCGCCGGAAATCAAGGCTTGGGCCCCAAAGGCGTGATATCTCAAACGTATCTCCTCTTTGGGAAACCCCCAGCGATTGCCATGCCCGGCAGCAAACAACACCCACTCGGGTGCGATTGCGCCGATAAACTCCGGGTGAGATGAAGTGCGGCTGCCATGATGGGGCGCCAGTAAAATATCGCTCTCAAGTGAGCCTTTTTTGTACAATAAGGCAACCTCGGCGGCCAGCTCTATGTCCCCCGGCAACAGTACCCTATGATGTCCATCGAAGAGTTGCAGCACGCAGGAACCGTTGTTGCCTGGCTCTGGCTGCTCGGGGCCGAGAAAGTTCAGCTCTATCCCTTGCCACTCGAACATCCCCGGACGGCAGCCCCTGTGCCAACGCTTTGGATGACTGCTCTTGAGCTCAGAAACATCGGTTATCAAACCTGCCTTGTCAAAGGCCTGCATCAGCACTTGGGCGCCGCCTGCATGGTCATTATCGCCATGGCTGACAATAAGGAAATCGAGCCTGGTCACGCCTTTGGCGCCAAGGAAAGGCACTATCACCCGCTCTGCGTAACTGAAACGCTCGCCAAAAGCCGCACCTGTATCATAGAGCAATGCATTAGGCCCCTTTTGTACCACCACAGCCAGCCCCTGGCCTACATCCAACATATGCATTTGCCAGCCCTTGGGTTTGAGCAGGCCAAGCCATAGCCCGAGCTGCAGTACAAAGGGCAATATCAGCAGCATGGCCACTCCCCGCCCCTTGGGCAGTAAACGCCAACAAAACCATGCCGGAAACAGCAACAGCGCCGCGGCGCTGAGAGCCTGCGGCAACATGAGCCAGCCGCCGGGAAGCTGACTATTGAACTGCCATAATTTTTGCACCGGCCAGAGACTGAGAGACGCCAATTGCCAAGGCATGAGTGCCACTGCATCCATGCCGAGAGCGGAAAAAATCAACCACAGCAGCAGTGCCAGCAGCGCCAGAGGGATCACCAGTAAACTGAACCAAGGTACCAGCAGCAAGTTGAGCCACAGGCTGTGAACCGTCACGGCACCAAAGAGTACCGCCTGCAGTAACGACAGCCCCAGACATAGACGCCACTGTATCGCCCAAAATGCCAAGGCCCAGCGCTTGAGCTTGGCTGGCCAGTGGGTCAGCACTTGCTCTTGCTCCTGCTCCAGAGCGTTAGGATTATGAACTTGATGATTAAGGCTCAGCAAAATTAACGCCAGTGCCGAGAATGACAGCCAAAAGCCACCGCTGAGACTGGCCAAGGGGTCAATCAAGAGCACACAGGACAGCGCCCACAGCAGCCGATCCCAGGCCGAGGCATAGCGCATCATTAATGAAGAGAGCACCAGCAAAAACAGCATCAACAAGGCTCTTTGGGTGGCAATGGCAAAGCCCGCCAGATAGGCATAAAAGAGTGCCATCAGCAATGCAGCCAAAGATGCCAACACCAGATTGCGCCGCCCATAGGCGGGTGCCCAACGTTTGAGCGCTCCAAAACTCAGCAGATAACACCAGAAGGCGACCACCGAAAGATGCAGACCGGAAATCGCCACCAGATGGGCATTGCCGGACTGGCGCAGCTCTTGCCAGCGCGCCTTGGAAAAGAGTGACCGCTCACCCAAGGTCAGCGCCAGCAGCAGATCGCCGCCCTCTATTCCAACCAATACTGGGGTTAATTCCGTGACCAATCGGGCCCTGAGTCCTGTTGATGGCAACAGCCGCTCACCTGATATCACCTGGCCTCTGGCGGCTATCCGCTCGCCAAGCAGATAGCGCTGACGATTGAAGCCGCCCTGATTGAGCACGGCGGCGAAGGATCTGGGTTTGACTTCAAACTGCCACACCTCACCCAATTGCGGTGACGGCAATGCATCCCCCTGCCAGCTCAAACGCCACATGGCGGCCAGGGGTGCCAACAGGGTTGAAGAATTATCATCAATTGGCCGAATATCCATACGGATCCAGTCGCCGTTTGCAGAAACTAGTGATATGATTTCGCCCCGCAGTGTCTGAGTAACAGACGTTTCAGAGCTGGATGATGAGTCAGTAAGGCTTTTAATATCAATAACTAACTGACAGTAAACACTGACCCACAGCACACCGCCCAAAGCACCATAGAGCAAAGCACTTCCCTTGGGAACCCAGCTCCCGCTCAAGACTCTGAGGCACAAAACCAGCAGCACTGCAATAATTGGCAATGAGAATAAGGGCGGTATCCAAGGCCAAAGCATGGCCGAGAGTACGGCGATGCAAAAGCCCGATAAGCATTGATTCATCATTGAGTAATTTAAGACAGCAATCCAAGCCTATGCCAAAAAAGATCATTCAGAGATTCATGCCCGATCCGGAGAAACTGAGGAATCATAAACACCTCAAGATCTTCGGCAGCCTGCTGAACAAACCCAACCTCTGGGCACTGAATCGCCGCTCTGCCCCCGGCGCCTTCGCCATAGGCCTGTTTGTTGCCTGGATGCCGATGCCGTTCCAAATGGTGTTGGCCGCCGCGCTGGCAATCTACTTCCACGTCAATCTGCCGGTGTCGGTCGCCTTGGTTTGGATTACCAACCCTGTGACCATGCCACCCATGTTTTACCTGGCCTATTTGATAGGCGCCAAGCTGCTCAATCACCCGCCGCAGCAGTTTACCTTCGAAGCCAGTTGGGCCTGGATAGAATCTTCCATCAGTACCATAGGCCCACCTTTCCTGCTCGGTTGTTTGGTATTGGGTGTGGTCAGTGCCCTGACGGGATATTTTGTGATCAAGAGTGCCTGGCAGTACTCCATCTATCTGCAGTGGCAAAAACGACGTAAGTAATTGCTGCTGGCAGTAACATCACTGGAGCGGCACAATTCAGGGATACCTAGTCTTAGCGCTGACCAAACTTGGCAACCCAAAGCATGTTCAGCCAACCAAAACCAAGAACCCGGCGATGGCCGGGTTCTTGCTATTTAGGATGTGCCTGTCGCTTATCAGCGCCCGGCCAGGGCGGTTGCCGGGGCGATTCGACTGGCCCTGAACGCCGGATACAAGGTAGCCAGCAGACTCATCAGCAGCGCCATAGCCACCACGACCAGTACGTCTGCCAACTCAAGCCTGGATGGCAAGAAATCGATAAAATAGATATCCCCCGAGAGCAACTTATGCCCGGTCAACTGCTCAATCCCCTTGGCGATGGCCGAGAGATTCTTGGCCAGCAGTACCCCCAGTAGAGCTCCTATGGCGCAGCCGAGCACACCATTGAGCGCACCCTGGACAATAAATACCAGCATCACGGCGCCGCGCTTAAGTCCCATGGTCATCAAGATGGCGATTTCCGAAGCCTTGTCACGCACCGCCATTACCAGGGTGGAGACTATGTTGAAACAGGCCACACCTATTACCAATGCCAGCACCAGATACATGACGGTGCGCACCAGCTGAATGTCCTGGTAAAGATGCCCCTGGGTGCGGGTCCAGTCGTTGAGATACAAAGTCTGGCTCTGGGCATAACCCAGCTCGCGAATCAGCCGCGGCGCTTCAAATACCCGCTCAACCTTGATTCTCACCCCGGTCACCTCGTCTCCAAGCCCAAGCAGGCGCTGGGCATAGGCCATGGGCACATAAGCCGTGGTGTATTCAAGCTCGCCGCCGAGACGAAAGCTGCCGCTTATCAACAGTGAATGACTGCGAGCCTGCGCCAGTTGACCACTGCCCTTGCCATGGGGTGATGGCAGATAGAGGGTCAGGCGCTCACCCACCTTAAGTCCCAGTTTGTCCAGCATCCCCTGGCCCAGTACGATATGATTGCTGTCGCCCTCGAGGCTCTGCCAGCTTTCCTGTGTCAGATACTGATTCAGGGTCGAAACCCGCGCTTCGGCCTCGGGGTTAACCCCCACCACAGACAAGCCGACAAAACCGCTCGGCTTTTGCACCAACCCCTGCATGCGTACCAGCGGAGCGGCGGCGCTGATGCCGTCGATTTGCTCGGCGTCCGACACTATCTGACGCCAGTCATGAATAGGTTCACGAACCTGGCTCAACTCCCCCTGGGGCACAACCCCGAGCAGGCGCTGCTCCAGCTCGCGCTCAAAGCCGTTCATCGCCGACAGCACCAGAATAAGCACGGCAACCCCGAGGGCGATACCTGCGGTGGAGGCAAAAGAGATAAAACTGATAAAGCTGCTGCTCTGGCGGGCACGGTAAAAGCGCCAGCCGATGACCAGGGGCAGCAAGGCGGGATGCGCCGTCATTGGCCCGCCTCCGGCGCCGACAAACGACCATCGACCATCTGCAGCTGCCTATCCATCCTGGCCGCCAGTTGATGATCATGGGTTACCACCACAAAAGCCGTGCCCAGTTGTGAGGCCAGCTCGCGGATAAGCTCATAGACAGCCTCGCCGCTGTGGGCATCCAGGTTACCTGTAGGTTCATCGGCAAGTACCACTTTGGGGCTGTTGATCAAGGCCCTGGCAATGGCCACCCGCTGGCGCTCACCACCGGAAAGCTCCGCCGGGGTGTGATCCAATCTATGTCCCAGCCCCACTCTTTCGAGCAAAGCCCTGGCCTGTGCTCGCACTTCCGCCTTGGGTCGACCGGCAATCAGCCCCGGCATGGCCACGTTTTCCAGGGCGTTGAATTCGGGTAACAGATGATGAAACTGGTAGATAAAGCCCATCGCCTGATTGCGCAGCTGTGCCTGGCGGGAAGCCGAGGCCTTGTATAAGTCCTCGCCTTCGAGCAACACCTGACCGGCAGAGGGCTTATCCAAGGTGCCAAGAATATGCAGTAAGGTACTCTTGCCCGAGCCCGAACTGCCGACAATCGCCAACTGCTCCCCCGGATACACCTTGAGGTCGACCTGCTCGAGCACCTTGGTGCTGAGCTTGCCTTCCTGGTAACTCTTGCTGACGGCTTTGGCTTCAAGGAGCGCGGCTTGTTGCATGGTATTGATTCTCTTATTCATATCTAAGTGCAGTCGCAGGTTCTACCCGGGCGGCCCGAATAGCCGGGTACAAGGTGGCGGCCAGGGTCATCAGCAGAGTGCCGATGGCGATAAGCACCAGTTGCTGCGGTTCCAGCTGCACGGGTAACCTCTGCCCGGCGCCCAATACGGCGATCCCCAGGGTCGACAGCAGCGGATTAATGTTGAGGGTGGCCACTATGCCAACACCCAAACCCAGCGCCAGGCCTATCAGGGCATTGAGGGAGCCCTGGGAGATAAAAATCGTCATGATATCCAGCCTGCCCAGCCCCTGGGTCTTGAGCACGGCGACATCGGCAGTTTTATCCACCACCATCATCACCAGCGCCGAGACGATATTGAAGGCTGCCACCGCAACAATCAGGCTTAACATCAAAGACATCATGTTCTTTTCCATCTTCACCGCGGCGAACAGATGGCCATAACTGTCACGCCAGTCGCTGACGCTCACCTCGACTCCCTTATCTTCGAACAAATGTTCAACCTTGGGCGCCAGCGCCGGAGCGCTGAAGGGGTCGCTCAAAAACAGCCTGAGATCCTGAATTTGCTTTGGCGACTGACGCATCAAGCGGCGGGCATCTTCATAGTGCAGAAAAGCCACCCCGGCATCGACCTGAGAACCCATCTCAAAAATACCCGCCACTTCAAAAATTCGCTGGCTGGGAACAGGCCCGAGCGGCGAGTACACCACACCATCACCGCTGAGCAGACGCAGCTTGTCACCGGTGGCAACATTGAGCCGCCGTGCCAGCTCTGAGCCCAACAACACCCGGTAGCTGCCGCTGCTGAGCGAATCGAAGGCATCCAGATAGGCGTGTTTGGCTATAACCGAGAGATTTTTTTCGGCCTCGGGGTAGATGCCATAGAGCTGCACCGCACTGATATTATCGGCCGACTGGGCCATCGCCTGGGTGGTCGCCGAAGGCGCCAGCCCAAGCACGCCGGGCAATTGTTGCAAATCGCCTTTAAAGCTTTGCCAGTCATCAAAAGAGTTGTCCGTATGTACTGTCAGTTGTGGAATGGCCCCCAGGATACGGGTCTTGAGCTGGCCTTCCAGGCCGTTCATCACAGAGCTGACAATAATCAATGCTGCCACCCCGAGAAAAATCCCGCTGACGGCGAAGAAGGTAATAAAGGAAGCAAAAGCGTTGGCCTTGCGGGCACGCCAGTAACGATAACCTATGTAAAATGAGAGTCCCGGATTCATGAGAGGGATAGCATGTCCTGTGCGCTGCGCTTGCTAAATCAATGAAGTGGGCACGATAATAGGTGGATTGACCGGGTAAATACAAGAGGCGGGACCTTGTTTCCTGAATCCAATCCATACTTCAGCGTGCCCCACGCCTTCGATGTCTATCTCAGCCTCTGGCCCAAGGACACTCCCTTGCCGACCGAGAGCCAACTGCTGGCGATGCAATCCACCGGCTTGAAACTGATGAGCGAGGTCAAGGCGCTGGAAGCCGGCTGTTTGTTGCAGCTGAGGCAACTCGGCGATGAGGGCCGGGCAATAGTCGACTACCTCAAACTCCAGTCCCGTAAGATAGATCTGGTGTTACAGCACGTATTGGAGCAGGAGAGCCGCGAAGGCCAACACTGCCCCGGGGTGCAATTTGGCGGCAGCGGCGTGCGGGTGCAGTTACCCCAGGCACTGGACGCCGGTACATTTTGCAAGCTGACCCTGTTTATTCGCGATGAAATCCTGTCCTTGCAGTGCATCGCCTCGGTGCGGGAATGCCGCGACGACCCAGACCATGAAGGCCAGTTTCTGGCCGATCTCGACTATCGAGTGATCCAGGATGCCGATATCGAACTCTTGGTCAAGGCCAGTCTCAGCGTGCAACAAAAGCAGCTCAAGCGGCGTAAGGCCAGTCAGGATCCCAACTGGCATGAGCCATCCTAAATCTCTACAATGGTGCGCAATCCATTCAGAATGAATCTGTTATCACATCTTCAATGAATAAGTTTTCTGTACTGGCGCCTGAGGGTGCCCCAAAGGCCGGCGAGATCCGCCATCTCGGCCTCGGCGAAGGCGTGGAGCGCGCGCTGACCTTGGCCAACCTCGCCCGCCAACATCAAGGTGTCAGCCTGTTGGTGACAGCGGATACGCCAACTGCCCTGACACTGGAAGCCGAACTTAAATACCTTCTGGGTGATACCCTGCCCGTGTGGTTGTTTCCCGACCGGGAGACCCTGCCCTACGACAGCTTTTCGCCGCATCAGGATCTGATCTCCCAGCGGCTGGAAACCCTGTCAAGGTTGCCAAGTGCCAAGCGCGCCCTGGTAATAGTGCCTATCAACACCCTGATGGTGCGACTGCCGCCCAAGTCTTTCCTGTCGGCCAATGTGATGTTGCTGAACAAGGGCGACAACTACAGCCTGCAACAGATGCGCGAGCATTTGGTCAGCGCCGGTTACCATCTGGTCGGCCAGGTTTATGAACATGGCGAATTTGCCATTCGCGGCTCGATTCTGGATATCTTTCCCATGGGCTCAGCCGAGCCGTTGCGAATTGAACTGTTCGATGATGAAGTGGAATCGATTCGCCATTTCGATCCTGAAACCCAGCTATCCAAGGAACCCCTGTCGCAGGTACGAATGCTGCCGGCCAAGGAGTTCCCCACTGATGAACGGGCCATAGAAGGCTTCCGCCAGCGTTATCGGCGCTATTTTGAAGTATTGGTTAAAGAGCCCGAGTCCATCTATCAGCAGGTGAGCCGCCATTTGATGCCCGCCGGTATCGAAAACTACCTGCCCTTGTTCTTTGATGAAACCGCGACCCTATTCGACTATTTTGCCGGCGATGTGCAACTGCTGACGCTGGGCGACCTGCAGCAGGCCGCCGACACCCACCTGACTCAGGTGCGCAATCGCTATGAAGACAGGCGGGTCGATCCGCTGCGGCCCTTGCTGGCCCCGGCAGACCTATATCTGTTGACCGAGCAGCTGTTTGCCGCCTTCAAGCGCTGGCCAAGACTGCAACTAAGCCAGGTGGATGCCCAAAAACCGCAGCAATTGGCTGCAGTAAGCACGCTGCCGGATATCTCGGTCAACCATAAGCTGAAGCAGCCCTTGCAGGCATTGGCCGACTATATCGCCTCGGCAGGCAGAGTCCTGCTGAGCGCCGAATCCGAAGGCCGCCGCGAGGCGCTGATGGAGCTTCTGGCCAAGATAGAGTTGCGCCCGGTACTGTTCCCGCATCTCAAGGCGTTTATTGACTCGGATGCGCCGCTGGGGTTAATCGTCTCGCCCCTTGCCAAGGGCTGCGTACTCAATGAGCCCAAGCTGAGCATTATTTGCGAGACAGAGCTCTTCGGTCAGCGGATCTCCCAGCAGAGGCGGCGGGAAAAACAACGCCAGATCAGCAGCGATGCCCTGATTAAAAACCTCGCCGAGCTCAAGGTCGGCCAACCCATAGTGCACCTGGAGCATGGCGTCGCCCTCTATCAGGGGCTGGAAACCCTGGATACCGGCGGCGTGGTGGCCGAATACCTCAAGCTGGAATATGCCGGTGGCGACAAACTCTATGTGCCCGTGTCGTCGCTGCACCTCATCAGCCGCTACGCCGTGGCGCCGGATGAATCCCCCAACCTCAACAAGTTGGGCAACGAGAGCTGGGCCAAGGCCAAGAAGAAGGCGATAGAGCGCATTCGTGATGTGGCCGCCGAGCTGCTGGATGTTTACGCTCGCCGTCAGGCCCGCCCCGGCGAGGCCTGTGAACTGGATGAGGCCGAATACGCCCTGTTCGCCCAGGGTTTCCCGTTCGAAGAGACAGTGGATCAGGAAACCTCCATCGCCGCCGTTCTCGCCGATATGCAGTCACCGGTGGCTATGGACCGTCTGATCTGTGGTGACGTGGGCTTTGGCAAGACAGAAGTGGCCATGCGCGCCGCCTTTGTTGCCGTCAACGCCGGCAAGCAAGTGGTGGTGTTGGTGCCCACGACTCTGCTGGCTCAGCAGCACTATGAAAACTTCAAGGACAGATTCGCCGACTGGCCGGTGCAGATTGAAGTCATGTCCCGTTTTCGCACCGCCAAAGAGCAGCAACAGGTGATTGCCGACCTGGCAAACGGCAAGGTGGATATTGTTATCGGCACCCATAAGCTGCTCAACAGCGAGGTGAAATTTGACGCCCTCGGTCTGCTTATCATAGATGAGGAACACAGGTTCGGGGTACGGCAGAAAGAGAAGATCAAGGCGCTCAGGGCCAATGTGGATATTCTCACCCTGACGGCGACCCCTATTCCCCGCACCCTGAATATGGCCATGTCCGGCATGCGAGATCTGTCGATTATCGCCACCCCGCCGGCCAAACGCCTGGCGGTGAAAACTTTCGTGCGCGAATACGACAAGGCCAGTGTCCGTGAGGCCATAGAGCGGGAGATCCTCCGTGGCGGCCAGGTCTATTACCTGCACAACAATGTGGAGAGCATAGAGAAACGCGCCGAAGAGCTGCGCGAGCTGTTGCCCGATGCCAGAGTGGTAGTGGCCCACGGCCAGATGCGTGAGCGCGAGCTGGAGCGGGTAATGTCCGATTTTTACCACAGACGCTACAACGTGTTGGTGTGTACCACCATTATTGAAACCGGTATCGATGTGCCGAGCGCCAACACCATCATCATAGAGAGGGCCGACACCTTCGGGTTGGCGCAGCTGCATCAGCTCAGGGGCCGGGTTGGCCGCTCCCATCACCAGGCTTATGCCTATCTGATGACCCCGCATCCGAAACGCATGACCTCAGATGCCCGCAAGCGTTTGGAAGCGATTGATGCCCTGGAAGATCTTGGCGCCGGCTTTATGCTGGCGACTCAGGATCTGGAGATCCGCGGCGCCGGTGAATTGCTGGGGGATGAGCAGAGCGGCCATATCTCCAAGATAGGCTTCAGCCTCTATATGGAGATGCTGGAGTCGGCGGTCAAGGCGCTGAAACAGGGCAAGGAGCCATCCCTGGCGCAGATGCTCAACCAGCAGTGCGAAATCGAGCTGAGGATCCCGGCGCTGTTGCCGGAAGACTATGTGGGCGATGTCAATATTCGCCTATCGCTCTACAAACGGATAGCCAACTGCACTACGGAAGCGGCGCTGGATGAGCTCAAGGTAGAACTGATTGACCGTTTCGGTTTGTTGCCTGAAGCCACCCGTAACCTGATGCAACTGACACTGTACAAGCATCAGGCCACAGCGCTCGGGCTGAAGAAACTCGATTTTCACGCCCGCGGCGGCAGTGTCGAGTTCGGTGACGATCATATTATCGATCCCGGCTTTATCATCGGCCTGTTGCAATCCCAGCCACAAATCTATCGAATGGATGGACCGAATAAGTTAAAGTTCACCCTGGCGGCCGAAAGCAGTAAAGAACGCCTGGAGATGGTGGGTCTACTGCTGCAACAACTGGCACAACACACTGTGGGAGAAAAATAGTGTATCGAAATATGCTGGCAACCCTGGCTCTGGGGCTGACACTTTCGCCTGTATTGCAGGCGGCACAATACCCTTGGTACGAAGTCGAGGTATACCTGTTTGAACGCCCCGGGCCAAGCACGGAAAAGTGGCCGGATACGCCGCTGGAGCTCAAGCTGAACAAGACCATAGACTTGATCACTCCCCAGGTCGCCACCGAAATCGGCTCAAGCAGCATGGCTGTGGGAGACTGTGATCCGCAATGGCAATCTCAATCCGCAGACAGCGCAGCAGATAAGGCTCTCAATAAAGATACCTTTGACTCACAGCGCGGCCGTCCCCTTCAGGCAGGCCAAGTGATATCTCTGGCCCAGACCGATAACACGACTCAAGCGGATACCGCCGGTTTGCCTTGCCAACAGCAGCAAGCGGAAATCCGTATGCCCAAGCAGTTGCCTGTGAATATCAGTCCCAGAGACAGCAGCACAGCCAGCCAACCCGGCGCCTTGCTGCTCAGTGAGAGCCAGGCCCAATTTGGCGGTGTTATCAATGCCCTCAAGCGGCAGAGCGGTTTGAAAGGGCTTTTGCACCTCACCTGGCAGCAACAGATGAAACCTCGCCATAGAGCAGAGGCGATGCATCTCTTTGGTGGCCGTAACTATGGCTCGCAGTTCAGGCAGTCAGGTTTACCCCAGAACCAGTTGGACACGACTTCAAGCTCCTCTTTGAATGGCTTGTCGGAAGACAAACTGCCTGGGCAGGCAATAGGCAATGGCCTAAGTGAACCAAATCAAATGGGCAGTGAGGAATACGCAGCGCTTGGGAGCTTGATGGTCCCCAAAACACCCAAGGCGGTGTGGGAGTTCGATGGGCTTTTAAATATCTATCTCAGCCATTATCTCTATGTGGAAACCCGCTTTAATTTGAGGGAGGCCGGCTATAAATCTCTGGCCACCCAGGAAGGCGAACCTGAACTGCAACCCCCCTTTCTTTACAGCATTCCCATGGAACAGAATCGCCGTATTCGCAGCGGGGAAATACACTACTTCGATCATCCCAGAATGGGGATGATCCTACAGGTAAGGCGTATGGCCCAGCCGGGCAGCCAAACTCAAGCCGATGGTGGCGAAGAGCTCTGATCAATCACTGATAGAGAAGTCGAGGTAGATCTCATCTGCCTCGTCTTCCTCTACATACACACCATCGACCCGAGCCTGAGGTGGCCCTTGCTCGCACCAGGCAATCAAGTGGTCGACCGCCGGGAAGGCGCCCTGCGCCAACACCTCCACCGAACCATCTTCTTTGTTGCGCACATAGCCTGTCACCCCAAGTGACTGAGCCTTTTGCTGGGTAAAGCGTCTGAAACAGACTCCCTGCACCTTGCCTTTCACAGTCAGCAGCACCCGCTTCATGGGCGTCTCCTTGTAGACTTGTCTTGGTGGCCTTGTGTTGCCATGCTTATAAATCAAGCAGTTGATTAACAAAAAAGCAAAAAAAACAGCTAACAAAAGAGTGTTAGCTGCATCGGGCGACATACGCAAAAGGTCTGGCACTGTATGAACAACCGAATGTAACATTCTGTATCAAACTCGCCATGGTTGGTAACTTTACACAGTCAATGGCCCGATGCAACCAGCGAAACAAACTGAAAAACAACCCGGAGGCACTCTCGTGACTTGGATCACAAAAAGCACCCAATTTACCGTATGAGTGGATATTTATCCTACCCGTTCAACACCCTCGGTTTGCTTGAAGGCTTTTATCTGAGTCAAATGGCTCGCCAGCGAAGCAAACTTATGACTCTGTTGTTTGTCCCAAATCACTTCATAATAGCGGCTGAGCAAGGCATGACTGCGGGTGCTGTCCAAGACCTCATCCTCGGTCGACAGCAGGCACAGGGCGCGGTGGCGATTCTTACTGCGAAAATCGGTCACGCACTTGCTGGCAATATCGGCATACTCTTCCGGCCTGTCTATCTTGCCGGGCATATTTTCCTCCGGCCACAGATTGGGGTTGACCAATACCGCCTTGAGCCCGGACAGAAAAGCGATTCGCTCGGCCCAATAGGCCCCCAGCCCCACACCTATGATCAATGGATGGGGGTCATCGGTGAGTTTAAGCTGCTTACTGACCTCATTCAGCAGATGCTGCATGTCGTGTCTGGGATGCTGGGTGCTGTAGCTGATGAGACGCACATCATCATCAATGAACTGTAACTGTCTGACTTTTTCATGATTACCCGGGCTGGTGGCATCAAATCCGTGAAAATACAAAATCATTTTGTTTCCTCAAGTCTCATTTCCAGTCATGGTTATACAGGTTTCAAACTAACCAAGTTAGTTTGCGCCTATATTGTGCCAAATCAATTTTTTGTGGATGAAATCCTTGCCGCCAGCTCGCGGGCCCGGTCCCAGCGTACTTCATCCTGTAATGCACGCATCACCTTTACGGGGTCGGCCCTTAATGTTGCAGCCGGGAAAGGATTGCTCTCTGGCCAAGGGAAGTCCCCCAGAAGACTTCTGGCGCCCTCAGGGTCATTGCATACCAATACCATGTTACAACCGGCATCCAGTGCCGCTCTGGCCCTGGCCTGATAGTCTCCGGCTACCGCCGCCCCTTTCATGCCGAGATCGTCCGAAAAAATCACCCCGTTAAAGGCCAATTTGCCGCGCAGCTCCTGTTTGAGCCAAAAAGATGAAAAACCGGCTGGGTTAGGGTCTACTTCGGAATAAATGACATGAGCCGGCATAATGCCTTGGAGCATCTCTTTGGCGATCAGCTGTGAAAAAGGCTGCATGTCACACTCGGCAATCTCTTGGTAACTGCGCGGGTCGACCGGCTGGGCAATATGGGAATCGGCCTCGACGCTGCCGTGGCCTGGAAAATGTTTGCCAACTGCGGCCATACCGGCCTCAGTCATGCCTTCAATAAAGGCCGCTGCCAGCGCGGTGACCTGCTCGGGCTTTGAGGCGAAACTGCGAGTGCCTATCACCTGGCTGATACCATTGAGATCGAGCACAGGGGCAAAGCTTAAATCTATGTCGCAGGCCAAGAGCTCAACGGCCATCAGGAAGCCCAGCTCTTTGGCCCAGGTTGTCGCCAGCTCCAGCGAGCCTGCGGCGGCCGGCAATATATCGCCCATGGCTGGGATTTGGGTAAACCCCTTTCGAAAACGCTGTACCCTGCCCCCTTCATGGTCGACGGCGATCAGCAGTTCGGGACGCACACTGCGAACCGCACGGATCAGGGCTATCAGTTGCTCTCTGTCTTGGTAATTACGGCTGAAAAGGATTAGCCCGCCAACGGCCGGGTGCTGCAGGACAGAGGCCTCCTCTGGCGTCAACTCGACAGAGGCAAGATCCAGCATTAAGTGACTCATAAACATCTCCAACAGGGTACCGCGCATGAAAGCGACTGAAAAAGGTACGAAATGGTGTTAGCCCCGATACAGGTATGGCTGCCAGGATAGCGCGACTAGGGTCAATCCCATTGTTAGCAAGGCTAATCCGACCATAGCTTGATAAAAATAACTAATGATATTCCAGGCCAAAAGTATGGGATACTTGCCCTATGGGCAGAGTAACTCTGGGTCAAGGTTACTCCGAAACCCGCGTATGCGCGAGCAATGCGCCTCCCAATGACTAAAATAACAACGAAACAGCAACAGGGTTAACCAAATGATTAGCGTATTCGATATGTTCAAGATAGGTATAGGGCCCTCCAGTTCCCATACCGTGGGTCCGATGAAAGCGGGCAAAATCTTTATCGAACAACTGGCTGCAGATGACTTACTTGGACAGGTCGACGAACTGCAGGCCGAGCTTTTTGGCTCTCTTGGACAAACGGGCAAGGGCCACGGTACCGGCAAGGCGGTGATCCTGGGATTGATGGGGGAAGATCCGGAAACCGTCGATACCGACAGCATAGAGACGATTCTGGCAGAGGTGGCCGGCAGCCAGACACTGACACTCAGCGATGGCCGTAAGGTTAAGTTTACCCGCGAAGATGGCATCACCTACCACAGACGCAAGACACTGCCTGCACACGCCAACGCCATGACACTTTACGCCCTCAAGGGCGGAGAGTGTTTGTATCAACGCACTTACTATTCGGTCGGCGGCGGTTTTATTCTCGATGAGGATGAAATTCAGCAGCGTAACGCCTCTCCGGCGACCCCCATTGCCCAGGCTCCTTACGATTTCAATACCGCCAGCGAACTCTTGGAACTGTGCTGCGACAATGGCCTGAGCATCTCTTCATTAATGATGGCCAATGAGCTCAGCATAGCCCCAGAGAGTGAAGTCAAAGCCAAACTGTGGCATATCTGGCAAACCATGAAGGCCTGCGTGGAGAAAGGCTATCAGAAAGAAGGTATTTTGCCCGGCGGTCTCAAGCTGCGCCGCCGCGCCCCGGCGCTGTATCGCCGCCTCAAGGCTGAGGGCCGCAACAATATCGATCCCCTCAATGCCATGGATTGGGTGGACTTGTTTGCCCTGTCGGTGAATGAGCAAAATGCCGCCGGCGATCGGGTGGTAACGGCCCCGACCAATGGCGCCGCCGGTATCATCCCCGCCGTGCTCTGCTACTACGACACCTTTGTTCAGGAAGTGGATGAAGATGTCTGTAGCCGCTTTCTATTGACGGCCGCGGCCATAGGTATTCTGTACAAGAAAAACGCCTCCATTTCCGGAGCCGAGGTTGGTTGTCAGGGCGAAGTCGGCGTGGCTTGTTCCATGGCAGCAGCCGCACTGACCGAGATCATGGGTGGTACGGTCGAGCATGTCGAAAACGCGGCGGAAATCGGTATGGAACACAATCTGGGGTTGACCTGCGATCCTGTCGGCGGCCTGGTACAGGTTCCCTGTATCGAGCGTAATGCCATGGGCGCCGTCAAGGCGATCAACGCTTCACGTATGGCGCTGCGCGGCGACGGTAATCATAAGGTTTCCCTGGATAAGGTGATCAAGACCATGATGGATACCGGCAAAGATATGCGCAGCAAGTACAAGGAAACCGCCAAAGGCGGCCTGGCGGTTAATATCGTCGAATGTTGATTGGTGCCGCCCTGCGCTGACTCAGGGGATAGCAAGAGTAGATTCGTTCACCAAAGCTCATATGAGGCGTTGCTCAGGCAACGCCTCATTACTGCCTCCCCTGTTTACAGGATTTCCTATGCCCGTAACCCTCTTTTTCTGATAGCTTGCAGACCTTAAGCACAATTTTCCCGTTCCTGTGTAACAGATGGATATTCCGCCGGCGGGTTGCGCTCAAGGTATTCAAACAAGCCCGACTGCATACTGACATTCCAAAAACGCCCCGCCAGAGACAACTTCAAAGCCGTTTGACTGAGCTCGGCCAAACCATGGCTTTGCCAACGTAAAAACAGCGGCATCAAGTGACCGACCAGACTGTCAGGCAGGAGAGAAAATGCCAGGGAGCCTGAGTCCAGAGCGCCCTTAATCGTGCCGGCAAATCCTTTGGGCACAGGCGCTGTAATATGGGCCGGTGGCCGGATCCCTAGCTTCAGCGCCTGCTGCCAGGCCGAAAGCTCACGGCCATACATGATGCCATACCCGAGAATGTTACCGCCGGCACCGGCACCAAAGGGAATGATCTCGGCGCCGGCTTTGGCCATATGGTTATAGCGGCTGCGTTCTCTGACATCTCTGCGCCAATGGTTACAGGACAAAGCTTGCCAGGCGCCAGCCTCAAGAGTCTTGGCACCATAAGCGTACATCCGCGCGCGAGTAGCACTGTCAGCACGCGGCGCTTCAGCCTCACTCTGCTGCTGGCGCTGAATACGGCTGCCACTCAAGGTTATCAGCTGATACAGATCCACTCCGTGAATGCCGCTTTCAATCACATCGGCAATATCCTGCTGCCACACCCGCTCATCTTGCCAGGGCAAGCCAAAGATAAGATCGGCAATAACAGGTGCATCATTTCGGCGGCTGAGTTGCTGTAGACGCTCTATGACCTTTTCCCTTGAGTCCAGACGCCCCGCGGCAAGGCGCACCTGGGTATCAAAGCTCTGCACCCCGAATGAAAAGCGATTAACCCCACCATTGAGTGCCGCCTGCCATTTATCGTCGCCAAAACCGTTGAGACGCCCCTCCAGGGTGATTTCCGCATCATCACTCAAGGGGAAATCAGTCAGTGAACGCAGCAGAAGTGCGATTTGGCTGGCCGTCATGTCGCTCGGCGTGCCGCCACCTATGTAGACGGCCTGGAAAGGCCTGCTTTGCACCAGTGGATTTTGGCCGGCGCGGCGCAGCTCAGCGCTCAAGGCTTCAACATAATCGGCTATTCTTTGCGGCTTGGCGCCATTTTCAAAAAAGTTACAGAAACTACAGCGTTTTCGGCAAAAAGGGATGTGCAGATAAAGAGCACGCTGGCTGCTGGTCGAGGTTTGCTGCCAAAGCTCGTGCCATTGGCCGGCATCAAGCTGAGCTTCAACTCTGACTCCGCCATGGGAATGGGGCGCACGTTTTGGGCTAAAAGCAAACTGCAAGGGGGATGGGCTGGCGATCCCCGTCATGGAAGGAGTGAAAATCATCGGAAAGTCCGTTGAACGACAGACTTAAATGATAATAAATATCATTACCATCATTTTGATTCAGATCAACAGACTGTGAAGCGGCTCCTGAAATTTACCCAAGAGCTTAGTGAGAACGTCAAATAATCCCCAAGGTGCAATGATCGCAGTTACTTCTCCAACCTTGTAACTGCATAAAAAACCGCCCAACTTGTGGACGGTTCTGTTAAGCAGTGGTCTCAGCGCAGCGGCAGTTCGACATCGGCGAACATCTGCTCTATCAACTGCGCATCACGCAATGCAACCGCCTTTTCCACCACATCCCTTGTCAGGTGCGGCGCAAATCGTTCAATAAAGTCATACATATAACTACGCAGGAAGCTGCCCTTTCTAAAGCCTATCTTAGTGGTACTGTGGGCAAACAGATGACTGGCGTCTATAGCCACCAGATCCTTGTCGATAACAGGATCAATCGCCATGGAAGCTATCACACCAACCCCGAGACCCAATCTGACATAAGTCTTGAGCACATCGGCACTGGTGGCGCTGAAGACGACTCTGGGCTCAAGTCCGGCACCATGGAAACCACGCTCAATTTCTGAGGCTTTATCAAAACCGAACACATAAGTGACCAAAGGGAAGCGCGCCAGCTCTTCAATGCTGATCTGACTGCGGCTGGCCAGAGGGTGATCTCTGGATACCACCACAGAACGATTCCAGTGGTAACAAGGCAACATAATCAGGTCGGAATAGAGATGCATCGCCTCGGTGGCGATGGCAAAATCGGCGTCCCCGCGAGCAGCCGCTTCACTTATCTGCGATGGCGTGCCCTGATGCATATGCAGATTTACCTTGGGATAACGTTCAATAAACTGGCGGATAATTTGCGGCAAAGCATAGCGGGCCTGAGTATCTGTGGTGGCAATATTCAGTTCCCCCTGATCCGGCTTGGTGTACTCTTCGGCCACTTTCTTGATACTTTCGACTTTACCGAGAATATCATTGGCGATTTTGATGACCTGCTCGCCGGCCGGTGTCACATGGGTCAAGTGTTTACCGCTGCGACCGAAGATCTGGATCCCCAGTTCATCTTCCAGCATGCGTACCTGCTTACTGATCCCTGGCTGAGAGGTATAAAGGTTTTCGGCGGTAGCGGAAACATTGAGGTTGTGATTGACCACTTCTGCAATATATCTGAGCTGTTGCAGTTTCATCTTTAGATCCTTGAATTTCTGCTCCATTCAGGAGCAGAATTTGAATGTTGTAATGCCGGACATCTATAATCAATGGTTATAGTATAAAGCAATAACTAAATCAAACAGGAATATAGCCACGAATGCGAACTATCTTCAGGACAGATACCTCATGCTGGACTAAGATAACTAGGCTAGTTTATTGATTTATTGTAGCATTAACAGAATTATAAAATTTACGGAAAGGCTATGGCATTTACTCTTGTACTGGTGCTGATTGGCGCGCTTCTTCTGCTGGTGATCGGCATCAATGTTATTCAGCAACAAAAAGAGCGAGCCGAGGCCGAACGTCGTACCGAGCTGGCTCGCCAACGGGCTATTTTGGACGAAACCGAAGAAGTCCTCTCCAATACCGGCATGTTCCCTTGCTCTTCACAAATGGTTTTGGTGCTCTACAAGCGTATTCAGGATGCGGCAAGAATCGCCGTTACCCTGAGCAAAGCCAATCAGAAAGGGGATTATGAGCGGCGGCTGACTGATCTTGAGGCACTGATCAACAATCTGCAAAGCAGCGGCCCTCAAACACCGGCCATTGAAAACTTTCGCCTGCCTGACAACGATCGTCAGGTATTGGTGCTGGTACAGACCTTGAAAAAGCTCAAGGCGATTTTGCGCGCCGAGCATAACAAGGGCAAAGTCGATCCCACAGTATTTGCCGCTGAAGAAGGACGCATTGACAGCCTGCAACTCAGGATCAATGTGGAGAGCATGCTGTCACGCGCCCGCGCCGCCAGTTACATGAAACAATACGGCTCATCGAGGCAGATGGTCACCAAGGCACTCAGTACCCTGCATACCATCAAGGCACAAACTCCGAATGATCCCTTTATTGCCCGAAAAGTGGATGAAGCCAAGCAACTGCTCGATGAAATCATGGGTGCGCAAAAGATGGCTCAGCCCAGCGCCCCCAAACAGAAAAATGATGAAGATGATATCGATGTGTTGTTCCAGCCTAAGAAGAAGTGGTAAGCCGTCAACTTGAGCTTAAGCTACTACCGGTAAACTCCAACAAAAAGCACCTCTTGGGTGCTTTTTGTTGCTGCTGTCGGTTTTGCCTAGCCAAGTGAACTCTGCCAGCCAAGTAACTCATCCCCAAAGTTCTCTCAGCCAATTCTATCTCGATTAATTTATTCCGAATAATCCAGGCTGCCGATACAGCCCGTTTAGGGTCAACTTACACTTTCACAAACAATAACGCCCTGCAATTGCAGGGCGTTATTGGCTCAAGTATTCAGTTGAGCTTAGCTCTTGGCTTTCTTTTTCTTGCTGTTTTCAGCAAACCACTTGCCATCGCGATAGTGGGCGACCCAGCCGGTTGCCTTACCATCAACTTCGCTGGCCACGTACTGCTCTTTAGTCTTGCGGCTGAACTTCACCAGAGTCGGATTACCTTCATCATCTTTCACCGGCGCATCGGCCAGGAACTGATATTTGGGCCACAGCAACTCGCGGTACTCCACCAGCTCGGAGACCAGTGGTGCCCGAGTTTCGCGGGATCTCGGGAAGGTGCTGGCGGCCAGGAAGATACCCGAGGCACCATCACGCAAGACGAAATGAGCGTCTGACTTGCTGCACTTGAGCTCGGGCAATGGAATAGGATCTTCCTTGGGTGGCGCCACTTCGCCATTCTTGAGCAGTTTACGGGTATTCTTGCACTCGCTGTTGGTGCAGCCAAAATACTTACCGAAACGGCCGTTCTTCAGCTCCATATCGCTGCCGCAACGGTCACATTCAATGACCGGGCCTTCGTAACCCTTGAGTTTGAACTGTCCCTTCTCGACTTCATAACCCGGGCAGGCAGGATTGTTACCGCAAACATGCAACTTGCGGGTTTCATCCAACAGGTAGCTGTCCATGGCGGTGCCACAGATGCCACAGCGATGCTTGGCCCTGAGCGCCTCGGTTTCGGCATCTTCGCTCTCGCTGATCGCTTCTTCACCCGGAGTCAGGTTCAGCGTGGTCTTACAACGCTCTTTCGGGGGCAATTCGTAGCCGGAACATCCCAGGAACACGCCTGTAGTGCCTGTACGGATCCCCATGGGGCGCCCACAAGTAGGACAGGCTATGTCTGTCAGCACCATCTGGTTGGGGCGCATACCACCCTCTTCCGGTGGCAGCTCGGCATGTTGCAACTGCTTGGTGAAGTCTTTGTAGAAGCCATCAAGCACCTGTTTCCAGTCGAGTTGCCCCTGAGCAACGTTATCCAGGGTCTGCTCCATTCCGGCGGTAAAGTCATAGTTCATCAGGTTGGCAAAGTTTTCCACCAGACGTTCACTGACAATTTCCCCCATCTTTTCGGCGTAGAAACGGCGGTTTTCCACCTTCACATAGCCCCGATCCTGGATGGTGGAAATAATAGTGGCATAAGTGGAAGGGCGACCTATGCCGCGCTTTTCCAATTCTTTAACCAGAGAGGCTTCGCTGTAGCGCGCCGGTGGCTTGGTAAAGTGCTGTTTGGGATCCAGTTGTTTCAGATCCAGTTTATCGCCCTCCGCCAGATATGGCAGGGTGACTTCATCTTCATTCTTGCGTTTGACCGCAGATTGTACCCGGGTCCAACCATCGAATTTCAGGGTGCGACCACTGGCCTTCAGCTCAAACTCACCGGCCTTGACCGTGAGTCGAGTAGCATCATATTGAGCCGGAGTCATCTGACAGGCAACAAACTGGCGCCAAATAAGCTCATAGAGCCGCTGAGCGTCACGCTCCATGTCGGTCAGTGACGCAGCGTGTACAGAGACATCTGAAGGTCGAATCGCTTCGTGAGCCTCTTGCGCGCCCTCTTTGCTGCCATAACGAATAGGCGCATCTGGCAGGTACTTGTCGCCGAACTCTTTGGCAATCATGGCTCTGACGTTATCCAGCGCTTCCTGGCTCAGATTGGTAGAGTCGGTACGCATATAAGTGATATGACCCGCCTCATAGAGACGCTGGGCCATCATCATGGTCTTCTTCACCCCAAAACCGAGACGGGTACTGGCGGCCTGCTGCAGTGTCGAGGTAATAAAGGGAGCGCTGGGCTTGCTTTGAGTGGCCTTGTCTTCGCGGCCGATCACCTCATAACTGGCAGATTGCAGTGCTGCCACAGCAGCCAGCGCCTGGGCTTGATTGACCGGCTCAAATGCCTTGCCGTTTTGCTTGACCACTTGCATGGTCAGAGCATCATCGGTAGCGGTCGCCAACTGAGCGTGCAGATCCCAGAACTCTTCAGGCACGAAGGCTTTAATTTCGGCTTCCCGCTCAACCACCAAACGCACGGCTACCGACTGAACCCGTCCGGCAGAGAGGCCTCTGGCAACCTTTTTCCACAGCAGCGGCGAAACCATAAAGCCCACTACCCGATCGAGGAAACGTCGAGCCTGCTGAGCGTTGACCATATTGTTGTCGAGATCGCTGGGTTTGCTGAAGGCATCCTGGATGGCACTCTTGGTGATCTCGTTGAACACCACCCGCTTATAACGGGAATTGTCGCCGCCTATCACCTGCTGCAAATGCCAGGCAATCGCTTCCCCTTCTCTATCCAAATCCGTCGCGAGATAGATTTCATCGGCGGAATCGGCCAGCGCTTGCAGTTCTTTTACCACCTTCTCCTTACCAGGCAGAATTTGGTAGTTGGCTTTCCAGCCGTGCTCAGGATCAACCCCCATACGGGCAACCAGAGCCTTTTTCTCTTTCACCTTCTTGTACTTGGCCTTTTCTTCAGGCGACATCTTACGCACTTCGGCTGCGCTTTTTGCCTTGCCGTTGGCGTCGGCGGAGGAGGAAGTCGGCAAGTCACGTATGTGACCCACACTCGACTTAACGATGAATTCTTTACCAAGATATTTGTTGATAGTCTTGGCTTTGGCCGGCGATTCGACAATAACTAGCGATTTACCCATAGTGTGATTTGCGCCAAACGATCTCAGAACGGTGAAAATTGGCACCATATATAGAGGGTTGTCCTCGGACTTTCAAGTTAATCCCTCTTTTATGTGTACCGGCGACTCAATTTTTAAGCAGGGTTAAAAATTTGTACAAAATAATATTGCGTAATTAAAAACTAATATTTCATTATTTCACTGCAAGCAAGTAATAGTTATGCATTTGTGATGAAAAAGCACTTTTGCCACCCTGTGGGGCGACTTGTTAAGCCTAGGAGCTCAAGTATACTGGGGCCAGTCCAGGGCCTGGATTGGGCCCCTATAACAACCTCAAATACCCCAAAAGGACAAGCAATGAAGCATTTTGAAGCGAATTTTGACGGATTGGTGGGACCCACCCACAACTATGCTGGCCTGTCGTTCGGCAATGTCGCCTCCCTGAACAATGCTGCCCAGGCAGCCAACCCCAAGGCTGCGGCCAAGCAGGGATTACAAAAAGCCAAGGCACTGGCCGACATGGGGATGATCCAGGGCATGCTGGCACCGCAAGAACGCCCCGATCTGCATACGCTGCGAAGGATAGGTTTTAGCGGTACCGATAAAGAAGTACTGCAGAAGGCCGCCGAGCAGGCACCGGCGGTTCTGAGAGCCTGTTGCAGCGCCTCCAGCATGTGGACCGCCAATGCAGCAACCGTATCCCCGAGCGCCGATACCCATGATGGCCGTGTGCACTTTACCCCGGCCAACCTGGTGGATAAATTGCATCGCTCTATCGAGCCGCAAACCACAGGTAACATTCTCAAAGCCATTTTCAGCGACAGTCGCTATTTTGTACACCACCAACACCTACCGGAGCACAGCAGTTTTGGTGATGAAGGCGCTGCCAACCATACCCGCCTGTGTCAGGAATATGGTCATGCCGGAGTCGAAGTCTTTGTTTACGGCCAGGAAGCTACCAACCCTCAGGCCATAAAACCGAAGAAGTTTCCCGCCAGACAAACGCTGGAAGCCTCACAGGCTATCGCTCGCTTACATCGTCTCGATGAAGACAACACTGTCTTTATTCAACAAAATCCTGAGGTGATAGATCAAGGCGTATTCCACAATGATGTGATTGCTGTCGGTAACCGCAATGTGCTTTTTCATCACGAGCAAGCCTTTGTCGATACCAAGGCCAAGCTGGCAGAGATCCGGGCCAAGCTGGAAGGTGATATCCATTTCATTGAAGTACCGACCGCCAAAGTCAGTATTCAGGATGCGGTCAAATCTTACCTGTTCAACACTCAACTTTTGAGTATGAGTGATGGCAAAATGGTCATCATAGCGCCAACCGATTGTGCCGAGAACCCTGCGGTAAAAGCCTACCTCGATGAACTGCTGACTCTGGATACTCCGATTCAGAAAGTTGAATACTTTGATGTAAAACAAAGCATGCAAAACGGTGGTGGCCCGGCTTGTCTTCGCCTGAGGGTCGCCATGAATGATGCCGAGTTGGCAGCCATCAATCAGCATGTACTGCTCGACGATAGCCTGTTTACTCGCCTCAACGCCTGGGTGGACAAACACTACCGCGACCGCTTGTTACCCGCAGATCTTGCCGACCCACAATTGATAGTCGAGTCTCGCACCGCGCTGGATGAACTGACCCAGATAATGAAGCTCGGTAGTGTCTATCAGTTTCAGAGATAGGCAACTTCTTAATGAAAAGACCACTCAAATGAGTGGTCTTTTTGTAGATAGCGCGTATTTCAAGTCGTTATAGACCAATCGACATGTACAAACACTCTTGATAAAAAAGGCGCCGATGGCGCCTTTTGGGTCACTTGATTTTATCAATAAATATTGACCTTCAAGTTAACGACTTCGGTTTCTGCACCACCGGGAGTTTTAACCTTAACAATGAAGGAACCTGAATCTGGTTCATCTGCCCCCTTCAAGGTTACGCTGAATTGACGGCCACCGTTGTGATTGGAGCTGGGCCAAGTATAGCTTCCTGAGCTGGCTACCGAACCGGCAGATGTCGTAAAGGTCACCACGCTTCCGGATGGCATTTGCTGATTATGCAGGTCAGAAATAGTGAACTGGACTGTCGCACTCGATTTACCGTTGATATCAATGTCACCTCCCAGATTATCGCCGTCACGATCAATAATGCGGATGTCGGCTGGGTCGGTGGCATAAGCCGTGCTGCCAGACATTACCATCACCAAGCTGGAACGAACGTTGATGGATTGAGAATGACTAATACCATCGGCACAAGCGTCATGGGCGGGGATAGAGCACAATACACCATTGTATTTGCCATCGGCCGAGTCAAATACGCCATCGCTGTCGAAGTCGATCAGTTCCTCATTCTCACCGCCAATTTCACCACCGGCTTGCTGAGGATTGAACAATCCATCTTCATTGTGATCAACAAAGGCCTCTGCCAGATCATAAGGTTGGCCACTGACATCAGTACCTTGGAATGCAGCGACTTCAGATGCGTCAAAACGGCCGTTACCATTGGTATCCGGGAAAGACTCCTCACCGTTGGCTGTAGCTGTGATGGTTGCGCGGCCACCATACTTTTGGCCATAGAAGTTGCCACCGGTTGCAGAAAGCTCCGCAATGGGGTTACGGGAGCCGCTGTTATCGACCAGTAATTGGCCTTCAGGGCGAGCGTTCTGGCTGGTCCAAGTCACTGAGCAAACACCACCTGTGGTGGTACACGAAGGAGTAATTGCGCCCCCCTCTGTTGTAAAGTAAACTGCCGTGCCGTCCGGAACTGGGTTATTGAAAGCATCGGCCAGACGAGCAGTTACTTTCACTGCCGTGCCATCTACATCCCATCCCTCGGCATTGAGGGTTTCAGCCGAAAGCGAGAAGGAGTCCTGATCCGGTTTACCGGTAGAGATAACCAAGACACTGGACTGACTGGAGATCAGCGGAGAGGTCCCATCTATGTCAGCCGTCACCCGAACGGTAGTTGCTACCGTGCCCGAATTTACAACTGTCTGTACTATCCCTTCGTTATTGGTTGTCGCCGTTGCCGGGTTGAGACTCAAACCACCTACATCGGTATTAAGGCTGAAACTGACAGCCTTGTTGGCAACAGCATTACCATTGGTATCCAACACCTTAAAGCGAATAATAGAGGACTCATCCGAACCTGTACCCTTGATACCGATATTCTCAGGGGAAGCATCAACAAACACTATGCTTCCGGCGTCGGCTGCCAATATTTTCACAACCCCGGTAGCAGATAGGTTTTTGCCACCAACATCGGCAGAAACCGTGATGTTATCGTCACCGACACATCCTTTGGCCAGATAAGTACTGGTCGCCAGGCCATTAATGGCCGTTACAGGGCTACTAATTACGGCTTCAGGAGAGGTCTTTTTGGAACAGGTTGATGAAAAACTCACATCGACAGGTTCAGTAAACGGCTTACCTTGGCTATCTTGCAACATTACCGAAATCGTAGCGGTACCCCCCGCCGATAGAGTCGCTGCACTCACTGCTGCTTTTCCGGAAACAAAAGGATCACCACTCCCCATCTGTACATCTGAAGCACCGATCACAAAGACATGCTCAGCCTTTTCACCGGTTGCCAACGAGGCGGTGGCAGAACTGGCGCCTGGAGTACTTCCTGCATAAATACTGACGCTGGCCTTACCGTTGGCATCCGTAATCGCAGTTTTTATCGGGAGATCGCCCAAAGAGGCATCGAATGTCACTATGGCCGGTTTTGACAGGCCGGTTACTGTGGCAACAAGAATACCGGGAGATGTGCTGGTAATGCTGTCTGTCGTATTACCATCAACGTCAGTAAGAGTTAAGGTGACTTGCGCGCCACCTCCGGCTTGACCGCCATCACCTTTCATAGTGAAACCGACCGAGGCAGACTCTCCTGAGCTGATTGCAGCGCTAACGGTACCGGCACCGGCAATGTTGGACGTTGCCAGCGAAATCACGGCTTTGCCATCTGCATCAGTCAGGGCTGTGCCTATGGCTGGGTTGAAGGTGCCCAGGTTTTCGTTACTTAGGGTAAAAGTCACCAGTTGCCCCGCCAACGCTCCCGTTAAGCTATTGCTGACAGTCGCAGTCAAGGTCGCAGGGTTTTCTGCGGAAATATTGGGATCTGAAATATTCAGAGTGACGGTTGTTGTTCCCGTTGGCGGCGTCGAGCCATCCCCGGTATCTGAAATACTGCCCCCACCGCCACAGGCAAATAAAAGAAAACTACATAATAAAGTGAAGCAAAACTTAAACGCTGACCTCATTGTCAGACTCCCTGTTACTCAATAAATACGAACAATCTGCTTGTGTATTACTTATAGAGCAACATTACACAATTTTCCTTAAACATTTCCAGCACAAATGCACTATACAACTCATTATTTGCCAAAAACTTTAACTCACGTATCATTTCCTCGAGAGAGCTTTCTTGCTAGGCTTTAGTGCGCCAAATAACAAAAGTACAAGAATTAAACAGGAAGATTTATGGCATTCACTCCAACCAAGAAAATAGGCCTGACCGGCAAGATCCTTATCGGGATGGCGGCCGGTATTTTATTCGGCCTTCTTCTGAGACATTTTTTCCCCGATGGTGACCTGAACTCAGAACAAGTTCGGCAAGACCCCTACTTCATCTTTGTTGAGGATTACATCACCGAAGGTTTTCTCAACGTTGTCGGTACCATCTTTATCTCCAGCTTGAAAATGCTGGTGGTGCCACTGGTATTTATCTCTCTCGTCTGCGGTACCAGCTCACTCAGTGAGCCTTCAAAACTGGGACGCCTTGGGGGTAAAACCTTGGCTTTCTATCTGTTTACCACAGCCGTTGCCCTGACACTGTCGATTATGGCGGCGGTATTACTGCATCCTGGACATAGCAGTATGCCTACCGCAGGTAACAGTTTTGAGGCCAAAGATGCCCCCAGCCTGGCAGAAGTGTTAATCAACATAGTGCCCACCAATCCGATGCAGGCGATGAGCGAAGGCAATATGCTGCAGATCATCATCTTTGCCGTGATCTTTGGTTTCGCCATCTCTCATGTGGGCGACAAGGGCAAGCGGGTTGCCGCCCTGTTTGAGGACCTCAATGAGGTGATCATGAAGGTGGTAACCCTGATCATGCATCTGGCCCCCTATGGCGTATTTGCCCTTATGGGTAAACTGGCATTGACTCTCGGTATGGAGACCTTCAGCAGCGTAGTTGCATACTTCTTTGTGGTACTGGGCGTACTGCTGGTGCATGCCTTTGTCACCTACCCAGTGCTGCTCAATCTGCTGTCAGGGCTGAATCCCCTCACCTTTATCCGTAAAATGCGCGACGTGCAGCTATTTGCCTTCAGTACCGCCAGTTCCAACGCTACCCTGCCGGTCACTATCGAAACGGCCGAGCATCGCCTGGGCGTTGATAACAAGATAGCCTCGTTCACCTTACCCTTGGGCGCGACCATCAACATGGATGGCACCGCCATCATGCAGGGGGTGGCGACTGTGTTTATTGCTCAGGTTTACGGTATCGACCTGACGATTACCGACTATATCACTGTGGTTGTCACGGCCACCCTGGCCTCTATCGGCACAGCCGGGGTACCGGGAGTGGGTCTGGTGATGCTGGCCATGGTGCTCAATCAAGTGGGCCTGCCGGTAGATGGTATAGCACTGATTATCGGCGTAGATAGATTGCTGGATATGGTGCGCACCGCGGTTAACGTCACAGGTGATACAGTCGCAACCGTGGTGATTGCCAAGTCGGAAAATGAGTTCAATGAAGAGACCTTCAATGACCCTAAAGCCGGCAAAAACAATGTCAGCTTTCACAAGGAACACCACACTCCCATGTAAGGGATAATCCGGATTTGGGTATCAAAGCCAAGTTAGCCCTTGCGGCTTGGCTTTCAGATATCAAAAACAAAAGAGTGGAAATACAAAGAGGGCGCTCATTTGAGCGCCCTCTTCTTTTAATCTACTTGTGGAAACGAGCTTAACGCTCCCAGTAGGCTTCTTCCAGGCTGTCTTCCCGCTCAGGCAAACCTCTGGAGAGGCGAGGGCTGTGCTGCGCCAGCACTTCATAAGCCACCCGGTTGGCGTACTTACAGATTTGCGAGAATGAGGAGTAACACAAACCATCGCGTTTATGCTTGCTGGAGCCCGGCACGTTGGTCTTATGGAAAGTATTGGCCGCCAAGTCATGCAAGAGGGCAGACAGGGCACCATCACCGGCGCCATTGGTATTGTGAATTTTCTCCGGCCCGCCCATGTAAGGCGAAATATGGGCATACACCTTGATGGGCTTGTCACAGTCTTTTTTCAGTTTCGGGCGGGAGAACTCATAACGGTTGAACTCAGGAATAGCACCGGGAAGCAGAGTATGAGCCGTCTCGCGTTTCTCGGCATCGTTGGTATAACCGGCGGTGTAAAGTCCCGAAGCACCCGCTGTGGTCAGTACCATGTCACACCACTCAAGTGCTGCTTCACTGGCCAGTAAAGGATCGGCAAATCCGGTCAGCGCCTCACCTTCATCTTCATTCATCGCCAGCACAGTAACGTGCTGGCGAATAAACTCCTGCCACCACTTGGGATCTTCGGCAATCAGGAAACGGGTTCCCAAGGTCAGTACTACCGGCACTTCGGCTTCCTGGGCATAGCGAATGGCGGTCAACGCCGCTTCACCAATCTGATCGCCATCGCTGGCGCGCATCAGATAAGCGGTCAACACCAAAGCAGAACTGCCCTGAATCACTTCTTTATCGATAAACTCAGGGCTTAACTTGTCCATTGAGCCTTTGCTGATGGCAAAAGTGCGCTCACCGCCATCGGAGATCAGGGTAAAACAGCGACCTATAGGGCCTTCAACCGGTTGCAGGTAGTTAAGATCTACCTTGGACGAGGTGTTGCAGAGATAGCGGTAGGCATAACTGCCTACTTCAATATTCTTGCTCATCACGCCAAAGAGCACAGATCTGTCATCGGCGAGAATTGAGTAGTTGTGAATGGTATTGCCGATAGTACCGCCGGCAAACTCATCGCTGACCAACTCACGGCTTTTGAGCTCATGATACAACTGGTGGGCACTGGCATCATCAATCAGAGTCGAGTTGCCTTTGGGTAAGCCGTAACGCTGCAGCAGTTCATCTTCGACCTTGGCTTCGATATCCACCAGAGTTTGATCTATACCTGAAATCCAGGTACTGAAGGGTTGCGGCTGTTGAGTCAACTGCGCCAGCAGAGGATCACGGGTTTTGACCGGGAAATAGTGTTTGGATTTACGCTGACCGGGAAATTTCATATTGGGCTCTCGTTGTCTTCGTCCCTGAGTAGCTGCACGGCTTGAGTACAGACTTTCCTGATAATGATCTTAGGCCAGGCTGACTGGGCTGCCAGCGACCACACCGAATGGCGGCAGATTCTATCACAAATCCACCGCCGCACCAGTGCGCGCTCGCCGGCTTAATGCCAGTTTTCAGTGTGAAACTTCACCAAATCGGCAAGAAAACGCATATGAGCCGATTGTGCATTGAGACAAGGGATAAATTGATATTGTTTCCCACCGGCTTCAAGGAAGCTTTCACGGCCCCCTTGGGCTATCTCCTCCAGTGTTTCCAGGCAGTCGGCGGCGAAGGCGGGACTCATGATATCGACCGCTGTGATTCCCTGCCCCGGCAAAGATTCGAGCAGCTCATCGGTATAAGGGGTTAACCAGGGCTCTTTGCCGAAACGGGATTGAAAGCATAGCTGCCATTCACCTTCTCCCAGGCCAAGTTCGGCGGCCAGCAACTTGGCCGTGGTTTCGCAATGACTGCGATAAGGATCGCCCTCCTTGATGTAGCGCTCAGGCACCCCATGAAACGACATAAGCAGCCTTTGTCCCCGCCCTTCTCGCTGCCAATGGCTACGGACGCTGCCTGCCAGGGCCTGAATATAACCTGGCTTGTCGTGGTAATCCCGCACAAACCTCAGCTCAGGTAGATTACGCTCCAGTTTCAGTGCAGCGGCAACACCATCAAACACACTGGCCACAGTGGAGCAGGAATATTGAGGATAGAGAGGCAACACCAGCACCCTGTCCACACCGGCATTTTTCAGCGCCGTCAGGCCATCATTCAAGGACGGGCTGCCATAGCTCATACCCAGCTCCACAGGAATATGGCAGCCAGTTTGCTCCCGAAGCAATTCCGCCAGCGCTTGTCTCTGCTGTTTACTGACCACCATTAATGGCGAGCCTTCTGCTTGCCAGATAGACTGATACAACTTGGCGACTTTGCCCGGTCGGGTATTGAGAATAATCCCTTGCAACAGGGGTTGCCACAGCCAGGGAGACAGATCCACCACACGTTGATCACTGAGGAACTGCTTCAAAAAAGCACGCACCGCCGCTTTGGTTGGCGCAGAGGGAGTTCCCAGGTTAACTAAAAGCACACCGAATGGAGGACGGGTATCCTGCACTGTATTATTCCTGTTCCGAGAAAGATGGCGCCAAGTTAACATCGCTAAAACCATAAAAAAAGCCCGCAGCAGCGGGCTTTTTTCGATTATGAGAACCGGTTCTGATAATTAATCAGCCCAGTGCCTTCACAATGGCTTCACTGACGGAAACAACGCTCTGGGTACCATCGAACTTGCTGTACTTGGTATCACCCTTGGCAGCCATGGCACCATAGTAATCCACCAGAGGTTTGGTTTGTTCGTGGTAGATGCCAAGGCGCTTACGTACTGTGCTCTCTTCATCATCGGGACGGATAACCAGCTCTTCACCAGTGACGTCATCCTTGCCTTCTTCTTTAGGCGGATTAAAGACTACATGGTAAACCCGGCCAGAACCAGGGTGCACCCGACGACCGCTCATACGCTTGACGATTTCTTCGTCCGGCACATCGATCTCAATCACATGATCGACATGGATACCGTTGGCCACCATGGCATCAGCCTGTGGAATGGTGCGCGGGAAACCGTCCAGCAGGAAACCCTTGGCGCAATCGTCCTGAGTAATGCGCTCTTTGACCAGACCTATGATCAGCTCATCTGAAACCAATTGTCCGGCGTCCATCACCTTCTTGGCTTCCAGTCCCAAAGGCGTACCGGCCTTGACGGCAGCACGCAGCATATCGCCGGTTGAGATCTGTGGAATGCCATACTTTTCCATGATGAACTGAGCCTGGGTACCTTTACCGGCACCAGGGGCGCCCAATAGGATAATGCGCATATCAAGAGTCCTCTTTTCGCATTGATATTCTTGTTAGGGCGGCGATCTTCGCACATCTGACCGCCCATGAGAAGGCTTTTGGCTTCGACTTTAGCCACAGAAACGCCAAAAAAACCTGACAGCTCTGACCTGTTGAAAATGGTCAAAACCGCTCAGGCAGAGGCTTGGGCTGTCAAGCTTGACTCTATCAGTAGAGTAAACTGTAGAGCTTGCGACGATAGCCGCTCGCCAGTGCATTCCCCTGGCCAAGGGCTGAAAGTATCGTCAGAAACTGTTGTTTCAACTCACCATTGCCGGCGTTGAGATCTTGCTGCAGTTGCGCAAAAAGCAGCTCAAGAGCCTCTTCATCCCGGTGCGCCTGATGCAGTGCCGTTGCCAGCTTGCCAAGTAAACTCAGGTCACCCGGAGCCGCTTCAAGCGCTTGTTGCAAAGAGCGGATTTCCGGGGTATCAGCAGCCTCTTCCGCCAATTTGAGTTTGGCTTGTAAACTGGCGTAGTATGCATCCTGATCTTCAAGCTTGATGCCGGCAAGCAAGCTCTTGGCACCGGCAATATCACCGCTTAACAGGCATGCATCGGCATAGGGCAAGGCCACCTCGGCGCCGTTGTGCTCGCCATAGGCCTCCTTCAGCAGCACCAGGGCTGCTGCGGCATCGCCTCCTGCGAGTAATTCTCTGGCGTCAGCAAGTTGCAACTCCCAGGCGGCGGGCAGATGTTTATCCAGCATGGCCTGAATTTGCGACTCGTCCTGCACCCCGGCAAATCCGTCAACCGGCTGGCCCTGACTGAGGAACAAAGTGGTCGGCAGGCTCTGGATTTGGAAATAGGAGGCAATTTCCATCTCGGTTTCACAGTTAACGGCCGCCAGCAGCAGTTGCCCCTGATAACGGCTTGCCAATGCTTCCATGGTGCCGAGCAGCCCCAGACTCTCCGGGCTCTGCTGGGCCCAGAAGACCAACGCGACCAACTGTTGTTTCGAGGCTTCCACCACCTGCTGAATATTGTCGCGGGTCAGTTCGATACGTGTTTCCATAGCAATCCTTGTTGGATGGTCGGGCTATTCCCGAGTAAAAAAGGGCCATAAAGGCCCTTTTTTGATTGGCTTACTTAAGATTGGCAAGCAGCATCTGGTTCATCAAGCGGATAAACTCAGATGGGTCGGCCAGGCTGCCCTTTTCTGACAACATTGCCTGTTGCAACAACAGGTTACTCCAGTCATTAAAGCGGCTTTCGTCTGCCTCTTCATTGAGCCTGGCCACCAGCGGGTGCGTCGGGTTCAGCTCAAATGTCGGTTTGACTTCCGGCACCTGTTGGCCGGCGGCCTGCATCAGCTTGATCATCTGGCTCGACATCTCACCTTCACCGGCCACCACACAGGCTGGGGTATCGGTCAAACGCGTGGTCACACGCACATCCTTGACCTTATCACCCAGCGCTTCTTTGATACGCTTGAGCAAAGACTCGGATTCGGCCGCCAGTTTTTCCTGTTCGGCCTTTTCATTCTCATCTTCCAGCTCACCGAGATCCAACTCGCCGCGGGTCACAGAGTGCAGCGCCTTTTCCTTGTACTCGGTCAGATGGTTGATGAGCCACTCGTCGATACGATCAGACATCAACAGCACTTCGATGCCCTTCTTGCGCAGCAGTTCCAGGTGCGGACTGTGGGCCGCCGCCTCATAGCTGTCGGCAACAATATAGTAAATCTTGCTCTGACCTTCTTTCATCCGGCCTATGTAGTCGTCCAGCGATACCGTCTGCGCCGCGCTGTCATTGTGGGTCGAGGCAAAACGCAGCAAGCCGGCCACACGCTCGCGGTTGCTCCAATCCTCTGCCGGGCCCTCTTTCAGTACCTGGCCAAATTCGGCCCAGAACTGCTGGTACTTATCGCTGTCGTCTTTTGCCAGTTTCTCCAGCATGCCCAGCACCCGCTTGGTGATGGCCGTGCGCATGGCTTGGGTCACCTTGTTGTCCTGCAGTATCTCACGGGAAACGTTCAGCGGCAGGTCGTTTGAGTCGATAAGGCCTTTGACGAAACGCAGGTAAGAGGGCATAAACTGCTCGGCGTCATCCATGATAAATACACGCTGAACAAAGAGTTGCAGACCCTGCTTGCGATCCCGGTTCCAAAGGTCCCAAGGCGCCTTGGAAGGAATGTAAAGCAAGCTGGTGTATTCCTGCTTACCTTCGACCCGGTTGTGACTCCACAGCAGAGGATCGCTGAAGTCATGGGAGATATGCTTGTAAAACTCCTGATATTCCTCATCGGAAATCTCAGACTTGTTGCGGGTCCAAAGCGCGGTGGCCTTGTTCATCACTTGCCATTGACCTTCGGTGGCCGGAATTTTTTCACCATCAGGGCCTTCGGACTCGGGCGAACCTTCCTGCCACATCTCTACCGGAATGGAGATATGATCTGAGTACTTGGTGATGATAGAGCGCAGACGCCAGTCATCGGCAAACTCTTTTTCCTCTTCCCGCAGATGCAGAGTAATCTCGGTCCCGCGGCTCTCTTTGACTATGTCTTCAACGGTAAAGTCACCTTCACCGGCAGACTGCCATTGTACGCCCTCATCGGCCTTGTGACCGGCGGCGCGGGTTCTCACCGTTACCTTATCGGCCACAATAAAGGCCGAGTAGAAACCCACACCGAACTGACCAATCAGCTGCGAGTCTTTGGCGGCATCGCCGGAGAGGTTTTTGAAGAATTCTGACGTGCCAGACTTGGCAATGGTACCCAGGTGTTCGATAACGCCGTCACGGGTCATACCTATACCATTGTCTTCAATGGTAATAGTACCCTTTTCCTTATCGGTACTGATACGTACCCTGAGCTCACCATCACCCTCATAAAGCGCATCGTTGGTAAGTGCCAGATAACGCAGTTTGTCGGCGGCATCGGCGGCATTGGATACCAATTCACGCAAGAAAATCTCTTTGTTGGAGTACAAAGAGTGGATCATCAAATGCAAAAGTTGTTTGACTTCAGTTTGAAAACCATGAGTTTCTTGATGTGACATGAATAGCTTCCCTTGTTTATCGCAATAGGTTAAACCAACTTGAGTTGCTTAACTAAATGGGGATGCGATTTTCAAATTCAAGGGCGGAAGGACACAGACCGATAACAGCCGTCGAAAAAATAGCCCTCACATGGCCCAAAATATCGCCTGGACGCCGATTGACGATTTCCATCCATGTCGGAAATATCCAATCTTTGCGCTCTTTGCCTGGTTATCGTCTGAGACCCTATCTCAGGAGATATCATGATGAAACGACTCGATTACGCGAACGCCGCACCACAGGCAATGAAGATTCTTTACCAACAGGAAAGCTACTTCCACCAACAATTCAATGCATCGGAAACCATGTCAGTGACTATCTGGGAGCTGGTCAAACTCAGAGTTTCGCAGATCAATCAGTGCGCCTTTTGTATTGATATGCACAGTAAAGACGCACTGAAGTACGGCGAAAAGGCCGAACGAATTTTTGGCCTCAATGCCTGGCAGGACATGCCCATCTATAGCTACGAAGAAGGTGTCGCCCTCGGTTGGGCCGAGAAACTGACCGCCGGATTAAGCATCAGCGATGAAGAGTACCAACAAGTGCTGGATTGTTTCGGCCCTCAGGCGATGACAGATTTGACCATAGCTATCAATGCCATCAATAGTTGGAACCGTATAGTGAAAGTGTTTAAACCCGAGGTTGGCAGCTACCAGCCCCAATGACTCGGGTTATCCATGGACGGCAAACTATTCTCCCAAAGGCAGGCACACCTGAAACAGTTAAAAAATAGCCCCGCATAAGCGGGGCCGGTATTCACAGAAGGCACATTAACCCAAGTTTCAGAGCGGCATTCGCCCATTGAACGACAATGCCAGGGTGGTGCTGTCGACATATTCCAGCTCACCGCCTACCGGGACTCCGTGAGCGATTCGGCTCACCTTGACTTGGTAGCGATGGGCGATATCGGCAATAAAATGCGCCGTGGCATCACCTTCCACCGTCGGGTTCGTGGCCAGGATCAGCTCGGCAATCTCGCCTTTGGCCAGATGCTCTTCCAGCAGCGCCAGCCCCAACTCCTCGGGTCCGACACCATCGAGCGGCGATAGATGCCCCAGCAACACAAAATAACGACCACTGAAATGCCCACCGGCTTCGATAGCCAACACATCAGCCGGCGTTTCAACCACGCAGATGGTATCGGCATTGCCGCGCCGAGGACTGGCGCAGATGGGACACAGCGTTTCCTCGGTGAAGGTGCGGCAGGACTGACAATGCCCCACCTCCTTCATGGCTCGCTCCAACGCTTCAGCCAACTTGAGCCCGGCTTTACGCTCGCGCTCAAGCAGTTGAAACGCCATCCGCTGTGCCGATTTAGGGCCGACACCGGGCAAACAGCGCAGCGACTGGATCAATTCATCCACCAGTGGGCTGAATTTCATCTGTTATTCCGACTCAGAATGGCATCTTCATGCCAGGAGGCAGTTGCATGCCACCTGTCACTTCGGCCATCTTGGACTTTTGGTTCTCTTCAACACGGCGAGCCGCGTCGTTGCAGGCCGCGGCGATCAGATCTTCCAGCATCTCTTTGTCGTCTTCCAGCAAGCTGGGATCTATCTCGACTTTGCGAACATTGTGGCTGCCGGTCATGGTGACTTTCACCAATCCTGCGCCTGACTCACCAGTGACTTCCATGCGGGCAATCTCTTCCTGCATTTTGGCCATTTTTTCTTGCATCATCTGGGCTTGCTTCATCAGGTTGCCCATACCGCCTTTTCCAAACATAGCTTTATCTCTTCAATTCAAGTTGTGAGTAACAGGTCAAAGTTGGCTAATCTTACTGAAATAAACCCGCTTGGCAATCCAAGAGTCGCTTTGAGCGGCAATCTTATGAAGCGGGTAACATCCACCGGGCCCTAGGGCGCCTTGTCTGCAATCAAATTAGCCCGTTGACTGAGCAGCTCAGGGGGATACCCGAGAGTATCCTGGTCCAGTTCGGCCCCCATATGACTGACAAGCCATTGAATGTTTTCATCATTCATCAATGAAGCATGAGCCCCGCTCAGGAGCTCCTGATGAAAACGATGACGAATTTCCAACGGCGTTTCCCTTTGGTCATCTACTCCTACGACAATCTCTGTGCGGCAAGGTTTCCCAAACAGTTTGGAAAGCGCTTCTTCGAGCTGTTTAATAGCCGAATCTGCCGCCAAGTGCTTCTGATCCGGCTTGAGCAGCAAGGGCAGCGGTTCAGCTATGCGCTCACAGACTGAGTTCACCGCCAGTTGCCTTACCCGGCCGCCTATTTCGAGCGAGGACATCAATTTATACCAATAGAGATCCTGTGGATGACCGCTGGGTGGAGCATGGGCGAAGGCCTCGGCGGACTCCGGGCCTGGTGCTTGGCCCGGCTCGGATGCAGGCCGAGCTCCTGTGTTTACAGTATTTACTGTAGTGCTTTGGCCAGATCCCAGCTCAAGCTCATTTTTCGGCTCATGTCCCGGCTCGTCTACCGCCTGTGGTGCAGCTTCCTGTGCTGTCTGCTGCGCGGTATGTTGTGGTTGTGGTTGTGGTTGTGGTTGTGGCTCAGGCACAGACTCTGGTTCGGCTTGTAGGAAAGCCACGTTTTGAACCGTTTCACTGTCTTGCATTGCCTCGCGACCCGCTTCAACCGCACCCTCTGGGGCATCTTCCCATGGTGGCCTGTCTTCCTTGAGCGCCGCAACATGATTTGGGCCGGATTTGGAGGGCACCTCCCCGGCAACAGGAGTTTGTGTTTCTGCTTGGGAGGGCTCAGGGCTATTGCTTGGTTCAGGGCTGTCTACCCGCTCAGGGCTTTTGCTCAGCTCAGGGCTATTTCCTAGCTCTGCTGCCGCTTCTGACTGAGTGGCCGCTACAGCATCGGACTCAGGTGCTGCGGCCGCGCTGCGTCGCTCCAGCAAGGGCTTTTTTTCTTCACCGTCCTTGGGGCTGGCGGCCTCTATATCACTGAGCAGCAAATCCCGGGTGGCAAGCACCTGATCGAGCAGATCATCACCCAAGATGTCATCGCTGCCCGAGTCTATGTTGGCATCGGCAGGCACTGGCTCGCTTGATGGCTTATTTGATAGCGATGCCTCGGAGGTACTCTTGTCAGCAGCGGATGGCATTTGGCCGTCCATCGACATCTGCTGCTGATAAAAATCCAGGCTGCTATCCTGCCCTTCACCTTGCAGTGAATAGCCCATGGCAGCATAGAAGTCATCCTGGGATTGCTGCTCATCGTTAATAGCCGAGGTTTCAGCTTGTGACACAGGCTTGTGAGGTTGAGCTGCAGCCGGTTGCCGTGCCGGCAGAGACTCGGCCACTTTAGCAGGCTCAGAGGCCTCATTCCGGAACCCCATGCTACCGGCCTGGGATAACAGCAGCGCTTGTTCGGCCAATAAGGCCTGTTCGTCTGCATCTTCGCCCTCATCGGCAGCCATCTGTGAGTCAACATTGCTCGCCTGCGTCTCAGCCGCCGGGCTTACCTGTGTTGGCATCTTGGCAGCTTGCGTCTTTTCGGCTTGCGCTTCGACAGCCTGGCTTGTAACAGATTGAGCAGAGGCGGCTTGAGGTTTTATCTCATCGACGTTATTGCTTGCCAGGGGTTGATTCGGCGCCCCGACCGTCGCAGGCGCAGCGGCACTGCTGCTGTTTTCCAAGGCAGATAAATCGGCGACTTCACCCCTTTGCCAGCGTTTGGGCGGCGTTTCCGGCACAAAGGCAACGGCTCTGAGTAACGCCATCTCCAGCCCGGACTTGGGATCCGGTGCATAAGGCAGTTCCTTGCGACCGCTGAGCAGCAACTGGTAATAGAGTTGCACCTGCTCGGGGGCGAGGTTTTCACCATAATGGGTAATTCTGGGACCAAACAGCGACAGATTGGCCGCCGCCGGCGCAAACTGACTCAGGGTTATCTGATGCAAGAGCTCCAACAAGCTGCGCAGCACTTCGGCAGCATCGGCACCAAATGCCAGCACCTTGGCTACCTCCTGCATCATTTTGGCGATGTCGCCGGTGAGGAGCGCATCAAACAGCGCCAGCACCTGGCGCTCATCTATGGCGCCGAGCATGGTTTGTACCTGCTCCAGCATTACTTGCCCGGCTCCAAAGGCGATGGCCTGATCTGTCAGGCTCAGGGCATCTCGCATACTGCCGTTGGCGGCTCGCGCCAGAAGCGTCAGCGCAGAAGTTTCAAACTTAAGACCTTCGCTTTGCAAAATATGCTGCAACTGGCCGGCCATCTCCGTCTGATCCAGACTCTTTAGGTTAAATTGCAGGCAGCGGGACAGTACTGTCACCGGCAGCTTTTGCGGATCTGTGGTGGCCAGCAGGAATTTGACGTGCTCTGGGGGTTCTTCCAGTGTCTTAAGCAGCGCATTGAAACTGCTGCGGGACAGCATATGAACTTCGTCTATCAGGTAAACCTTGAAACGTCCCTGGGTTGGGCGATACTGAACATTATCCAGCAGTTCGCGGGTATCATCTACCTTGGTACGGGAAGCCGCATCGACTTCGATAAGGTCGACAAAACGCCCCTGGGCAATTTCCTGACAGGCACTGCATTGGCCACATGGCTTAGCGGTGATCCCTGTTTCGCAGTTGAGCCCTTTGGCAAACAGGCGCGCCAAACTGGTCTTGCCAACGCCGCGGGTACCGGTAAACAGATAGGCATGGTGCAGTCGTTGCTGACTCAGGGCATTGGTCAATGCATGCAAGACATGAGATTGGCCGACTACCTGATCAAAACTGGCAGGTCGCCATTTTCTGGCTAGTACCTGATAGGACATGAAACTCCCCAAAATCCATAAAAGTATCTTTGCGGGAGCAAGCTCCGCGGATCGTAAAACAATAACATGAGGTATGACTTCACGCTACCGAGACGACCCGCAAAGCAGCAGGGCTGAGCTTTTATTCGCCGTCAAACTCGCACAGCTTAACCAGTTCGAGCCCTTGCTCGGTCAGGCGCTGTTCACCGCCCAGGTCCGGCAGGGAGATCACAAATGCGGCGTCTTTCACCTCGCCGCCTAAGCGACGGATAAGCTTAACTGTGGCTTCAATGGTGCCACCGGTTGCCAGCAAGTCATCGATAACCAGTACCTTGTCACCCGGCACTATGGCATCAACATGCATTTCCAGGGTGTCGTGGCCATATTCCAGCTCATAGCTTTCGGCTATGGTTTCTCTTGGCAACTTGCCGGGCTTACGCACGGGAATAAAGCCCACACCCAACTCCAGCGCCAGAGGGGCACCAAAGAGGAAACCGCGGGCTTCGGTACCGACAACCTTGGTAAAACCATGATCTTTATAATGATCCACCAGCAAACGAATGCTTAACTGGTAGGCAACCGGGTCTTCAAGCAGACTGGTTACGTCGCGGAACAGGATCCCGGCTTTAGGATAATCCGGAATGGTTTTAATGCTTTGCTTAATCAGGCTTAAGCTGTCGGAGTTCATTGCCATAGTCTCAATACTTCATTTCCAGACACTGGGCCCGGCTCTTTACAACAAAAAAGTCCACACTGAGGTGGACTGCATTTCAAAAATCCGGCTAAAGCTTAAGCCGCTTTAATCCGCCATGCAACAATCTCTGTCGATAAGTGATCCAGGAGTTGTTGCTTTGTGTCACAGTTCAATGGTTTTCTCCAAAAGCCATTAACCTGGGACATATCCATACTGGCGGCCACTTCCTCTTGGCTGTGAGTACTTAGCACCACGACAGGCAGGTTGGCATAACCGTCGAGTTGCCTGAGTAGCGGGACGAAGTGCGGCCCGTCGAGCAAAGGCATGAAAAAGCCACTAATCACGGCATCGAAGTTTTGCCGCTCGGCGCACGCCAGCCCCTGCATGCCATTGGTGGCCAACGTACAGTGCCAACCTTGGCTCTGGAACAGTTCGGCCAAAGCCTGTTGGCTGATGTTATTATCATCAACAAGCAAAATGTTGAAACTCATTAAATTTCCCTAGTGGTTTCAAGGCGCGCCAAGGCTACCCCAACTGAATGACAAAATCACGACAAGTCGGCGTTTTTGTCTACAGGATCACTCACTATCTTCCAGCTCGGGGATCTGCCACAGGAACAACAACAGACAGACACAGCAAACGGCAAGTAAGAGTTTCACCCACCAAAGTGGCACCAAGGCAATGCTGAGGGCAAAACTGGCACCACTGACCAAAAAAGCCCTTCGCTTTAATCCTTTACGCATCGCTTTACGGGAATGCCAATCGGCAAGAGGCTGGGCAAACCAAGGATGACTGTGCAGCCAATCGTGTAGCCTTTCGCTGGAGCGGGCAAAACAAAAAGCGGCCAACAAAATAAAGGGAACCGTGGGCAGCACAGGCAAGACAATGCCGAGTAATCCCATAGCCAGGCTCAAAATACCCGAGATTAAAAAGAAGCCTCTTTTGATAACCATCCAATTTCCTCTGGAAAACCGGTCGCGCCTAAACAAAAGCCACCGCTGAGGGTGGCCATTGTAGCAAAAGCTGGATCTTGCTGCTTCAGATCAATCCCGCGTGTTTCAGCCAAGACAGACTGGCAGGCAGTGTAGGTAACAGCATTACCAGAATAAAACCAAGAAAATACAAAATATTGAATGGGTCTTTAAACGGCTGACTCATGACAGCTCCTCTACTTCTAGGGCCAGTGTGGGAGTGATCTCAATCACAAAACCGCGCTATTCTAGCCCTTTCTCACGCCGATAAAAACCATGTTTTTTCAATGGGATTAGCCACTCCCTTGTATTAAGGCCGTACTCAGGCATCAATGTCAGCCAAAGGGTCAGCCCAAGGCAAGTACAACTAAAATAAACTCATGCCTGACAAGGTGTTGTGGCTTGGATGGCGGTTGTGGGTTGCTTACGAATAATGCCCAAGACCGCCAGCTCCGCCAAAGTAGTGAGCGCGCCCTGACAAAGCTGTTGCTCAGGAAACTGGGGAAATGTCTCTGCCAGCCAAGCAAGTAACCGGGTAAAACTCAGCGGCGTTTGCTGCAGTTTGGCCAACAGCTGCGCCGTCATGGGATTGAGCCTTAAAAAGCGCACCTCCTCTTCCCGGTCACGATAGACACAGAAAAATACCGGGGTGGCCGCCACCGAATCCGGGCGGAAATCTGGGCTAATTCGGTCAACTTCGAACTGATATTGCGCCACTCTGGCGGTGACGGCCAATTGCAGTTTTGCAGCCAGTTGCTCCAGCGCCTGGAGCTCGGTCGGCTCCAGCCAAGGCGCCGAACTGTCCACTGCCACAGATACCTGCAGTTCCAAGAGTTCATAATGTGCCAGCTCCAGCATAAAAGGCATGGCATCCAAAGCGCTTGCCTGTTCCCGGCACAGATAGTCGAGAAACTCGGCGGCAATATCGATAAACAACGGGCTTTGACAATCATGGCGGGCAAAGAAATCCTTTACCAACGCCAACCACTGCGCCTCTGTATGCAACGACTTAAGAACCGGATAGGCATTGGAAACAAAGCCATTGACATTATTGAAAAAAAGCTCGCGATATACCCGCATGTGCCGTTCATCGGTGCCGGCCGGCAAAGGCATATCATCCCGCCGCAAATAGGCAACAAAAGCCTGTTGTAATTGGGCCAAGGCCATCAAGCTCTCCTCTCTTGTGCAAATGCACCCAAGGCCCGGTGTTGCAGCGTGTCTATCTGCTTCAACTCCTGACACAAGACTTGGGTTTCGGGAATATTAAAGTCCCGCTCCAGCAAGGTGGGATGCACCCCGTGCAACCTATAGCACTCTGCCAGCAGTTGCCAGACAGGGTCGATAATATCGGCGCCATGGGTATCGATAATCAGATCTTCATCCTGCTGATAATGACCGGCAATATGCAGGTAAGCGATGCGCTCACTGGGCATGGCCGCCAGAAAAGTCTTGGGGTCATAGCCATGATTAACCGAGTTGACATAGATGTTGTTGACATCCAGCAGCAGACGACAGTCAGCCTCTTCCAGCACGGCGCAGACAAACTCTTGCTCTGTCATCTCGGCACCCGGCGCGGCATAAAAGGACACATTTTCCAGAATAAGTGGCCGCTCCAGAATCGCTTCAACCTGTTTGACCCTGGCACTGACATGCCGTACAGCCTCATAAGTAAAAGGGATAGGCATAAGATCGTACATATGCCCATCGGCGGAGCAATAGCTTAAGTGTTCTGAATAGACATCTATCTGGTGCAAATCGAGAAAGCGCTTAATCTCTTTGATAAACGCCAGATCCAGCGGAGCTGGGCTACCAATAGAAAGACTGAGCCCATGGCAGTAAAATGAATGCTTTTCGGTCAGTTGTCGAAACTGCTTGCCAAACTTACCCCCCAGGCGCATCCAATTTTCCGGCGCGACCTCGAAAAAGTCGGCCTCCTTGGGTGCTGCCTGACAAAACTCGGCCAGCATCTCCCGCCTAAGCCCCAAACCGACACAGTTATTCATAAATAATTACCGCCTTTATGGTTTCAGACAGGGCGCAATGCGCCCTGCACTATTCAGCTTCAGTGGTTACTACCACACTTGGCTTCACCACACTTGCCTTCCTTGACCTTATTGGCTTCGGCTTTGGCTTTACCCTCGGCGGAATGCTTCATTCCTTCGCCACACTTGCCTTCACCGCACTTTCCTTCTGCGGCTTTTTTCATGCCTTCACCACACTTGCCCTCGGCGGCCTTATTCATGCCCTCACCACATTTGCCTTCGGCAGCTTTCTTCATCCCTTCGCCACACTTGCCTTCGCCGCATTTACCCTCACGGCCCTTGTGCTCGGCTTCTTTGGCTTTCTTATCACCACATTTACCTTCGCCGCACTTGCCTTCATTACCAACCAATTGATAACCGGCTTCCATTGCCTGAAAACCGAAAGCACTGGCCTGGGCCTCTGCCGCGACGGTGGAACCTGCGATAACCATACCCAAAGCGGCTGCTACTGTAGTTGTCTTGACTGTCTTCATTGTCTTTCCTGCCTGTTGCTCATAGAGTTGTTACGAGTGACCGGCCTCGATTGCCGGCTTGCAATATCAGACCCGGGGACAGCAGAATCTATTTCACATTTTCAACCACGGATCACAGTTTTTACCTAAAACCCCATGTAGGGATACATGAGTAAAATAGCAAATGCCGATAAGATCAAGCTGTTAACAGTTAGATCTCTCGAATAAGCCTGTGCCTTTTAAGCTGTCGATTGGTGCCGGATGGGATTTAAGGTAGAATGCGCCACTTTCTATTTCAGCCAGGCCTTAAACACGTGCGTATTATTCTCGCCCCTATGGAGGGGGTTGTTGACAATCTGATGCGGGAACTGCTCTCTGCAATTAATCCTTATGATCTGATGGTCACAGAGTTTGTACGTGTGGTGGATCAACTTTTGCCTGAAAAAGTCTTCCATCGCCTCTGCCCCGAACTGCTGCAGGGCGGCATGACTCTCAGTGGTACGCCAGTCAGGGTACAGCTTTTAGGGCAGGAGCCAGGTTGGATGGCTGAAAACGCTTTGAGGGCAATAGAACTCGGCTCCCAAGGGGTAGATGCCAACTTTGGTTGTCCGGCCAAGATGGTCAACCGCAGCAAGGGCGGTGCCGTGTTACTCCAGTATCCGGAGCAGATCCATAAGATAGTCAAAGCCATGCGGCAGGCGGTTCCTGTACCTCATGCGGTGACCGCCAAAATTCGCCTGGGGTTCGAAGACAAGAGCCTGTTTATGGAAAACGCGCTGGCAATTTATGAAGCCGGCGCCACTGAGTTGGCTGTCCATGCCCGCAGTAAAAAAGACGGTTACCGTCCACCCGCCTATTGGGAATATATCACTGAGATCCGTGAAAAACTGGCCATTCCCGTGATCGCCAACGGCGAGATTTGGAACCGGGAAGATGCCCTGCGCTGCATGGAAGTAACGGGTTGCGACAGTATCATGGTGGGCCGCGGCGCCATCTCTCTGCCCAATTTGGCGGATCACATCAAAAACGGCGCCATGCAATACAGCTGGCAACAGACCCTGGCACTGCTGATGAGTTACAGCCAGAAAGAGCTCAGCGGCCGCAAGAGTTGCTACTACCCGGCACGGATCAAACAGTGGTTCAGCTACCTCAATCGCCAGTATCCACAGGCCGATACCCTGTTCAGGGAGCTCAGGGTACACAAGCAAACCGACGACATAGTGGCCACTCTCAGCCGAGCTCATCGCGAAATAGATGACAAGATGTGAGCAATTCTGACAAATTAGCGCCTTAACGACAGAAAATGTCACCCAGATTTGATCTTTATCATAGTGACATTGACCCGGCTGTTTAGACTAAATGACCGTAGACTCAATCTTTACAGGCAATTATCAGTGAGCAGCTCCCATATCAGACAAGCATTGTCGGCGTTAGAAATCGATCTCAGGAAAGAGATAATGGTGCTCGGACCCCACTGGGATCCCCAGATGTCACTCAGTGATCTGATTGAAACCATGACTCAGGCCGATCTTTGCAAACATCCTCTCTACCACAGACTATTGAGACTGGATGCCGCCCTCTGCCAACTGGATTTAGGGCTTTATGGTCTTTGTGCAGACTGTGAGGCAGAAATCGAAGCATATCGGCTCGACAGAGATCCGACCGAGCAGCGTTGTGAACGTTGCCATGAGCAATATAAACACGAACACAGACAAGAATTGCGATTGAATCACTGATTGATCAATCAAGAGCGATGAAGGCAACCTCAAGGGTTGCTTTTTTTATGACTATCGTAAAACTCCGCTCTTTCTTTGCGCGTATGTCCTCGGCTCCTGACAGACAAGCTTTTATTCGGATAAACGGAACCCCCAGCCTAGTTGGGGGACTCTATACAAAAAAGCCCCGCCAAAATGGCGGGGCTGAGCCGTAAGGGAGAATCGGCGTTTTATCAGAACTTCTGATTAATGGTTACAAACCAGGTGCGACCCAGTACGTCGTACAGACCTGTGTTGACATCACGATAGTCAGCATAGTTGTACCAGGTTGGTGCTTCCTCATCGAAGGCGTTATTCACACCCAAGGTGATGGAACCATTCCAGTCGTGGGCGTAGCTTACCTGGACGTTGTGCTTGAAGTAGCTTGGTACGTTGATCAGGTATTCGTTGTTGTATTCAACAGCTCCTGAATCCTGGCCACCTATATAGTAGGTAGTCCAAGCTGCACTCCAGTTATCACGACTCCAGTTGATTGACGCACTGCCACGCCATTCAGGCTTGTCCTGCAGACCGGCTTCATCGAAGAAGTCAGACTCGGCATCGGCCTTGGTCTTATATTCCAGTACATGAGTCATTTCCAGCTTGAGACGGAAATCACCGAAATCAGTTTCCTGGTTGTAGCTGGTGACAAAGTCAATCCCGGAAGTTTCCAGCGTACTCAAGTTACGATACTGGCTGTGAATGGTCTCAATCTTGCCATCGCTGCCACGAATGATATAAGGCGAACCACCATTGGCTTCTTCTTCACGGATCAGATCATCAACATCGACCACTTCAATCTTGCTGTCGTAGCTGATGTCATAGTAAGAAGTTTCAATACTCCAATCGTCAGTCACGTTCCAGACGAAGCCCAGGGTCAAGGATTCACCCTCTTCCGCTTTCAGATCCGGGTTACCGCCATAGAAGGTCTTATATTGGTTACTTGGGCTACAGTAGTTTTCATCGGCCCCGGGGTTGGCACTACACCAGACAGTATCCAGGGTACGTTCAAAACTCAGCGCTTCACCGGAGAACATCTCACCCATATTAGGGGCACGGAAAGACTCACCCCAGCTGGCACGCAGCAACAGAGAGTCAACCGGACGCCAGCTAGCAGAGAACTTGGGCACAACTGAATCGAAGGTTGAAGAGGCAAAGCCGGAAGCTATGTTACCTTCCTGCTCATAGCGCTCATAACGAACTGCAGCGGACAGGTCCACATTGTATGGCAGCGAAGATTGCAGTTCCAAATAGCCAGAACTGCGATCCCGGGTTGCATCAACATCGTCGCCACCCGAACCACCGGAGATAATACCGGCAGCAGATTGCGGGTCACTCAGCTGCACAAACTCAATCATCTCATACTCGGCACCGACAACAGCGGCCAAAGTAATACCGTTGCCTTCATACAGCATGCCGGACAACAGACCATCAAATTGGGTGCTGTTAAATTGCGCCTGATACACACCGGTATGGGCCGCTTGACCATAGAGATCGGCCATCTGCGCATCCCAATCTTCATAGCTCATGCCTGTGGTGTTGAAGACATCATAGTTGCCTGTGTTGATCAGGTCCTGAACGATATTGTCGTTGATCAGGTTGTAGTTGAATGAGTCAGTGGTTGAACGTGTATGCTGGGCATTGATTTCCCAATCGATACCGTTACCCACATCCCAATAACCTACCAACCCGGCCAGGAAGTCGATTGAGTTGGTTTCAGTGGTAGTGTCACGCTCACCAATCTGTACCGAACGCATACGGATCTCAGTGATATCTGTGCCCAATGGGTTCATTGGGTTGTCCGCAGCCATGGTTGGGGCGTTGGTTGATACCGGGGTGCCCGCGTAACGGGTATTGGTTTCACTCAGACTGGCAGAAGCGCGGCCACGGAACTGTATGTCGTCAGTCAGCTGGTAATTGAAGTTAGACAGAATACTGTTGCGGTTCACATTACCAAACAGCTTGGTCACCTTACCAAAGTCATAGTAACAGGTTCCGGCATTGGCGCCGTCGGTACCATCAATAACATTCGGTGCCTGGGAGCAAAGCTCGCTATTGGTATAATTGGCCGATTTACCATCGGCGCCAATATAGGTAGCTCTTGGGATCACACTGTAGGAGCTGATGCCGTTCCAGCTAGGATCATCAAAGCGCCAAACATCTTTATCGTACACAGAGGTAGTATCGTAATGCTCGAACGTCAGGGTGATATTGCCCTTATCTGTGCTAAAACCGGCCGCGACAGAGAAACGTGAAGAATCGCCGCCTTCCACATCAGGTGATTCACCGGTGTAGTTCAGCTCAACACCTTCAAAGTCTTTCTTGGTAATGATGTTAATTACCCCGGCAACCGCATCCGAGCCGTAAACGGCAGAGGCGCCGTCACGCAGAATTTCGATTCGCTCAACAATCGCCATTGGGATGCTGGAAGTATCGGCAACGGTTCCTGAGCTTGAGCTGGTACCCGGCATACGGCGACCATCGAGCAGGATCAAGGTTGCCTGAGAACCCAGACCACGTAAATCCACATCACTGGTGGCACTGGCCCCGGCACCATAGCCGGACATGCCACGCCAGGAACCAAAGCTGTTGATACTGGAGTTATTCAATACATCGGCAACCGAGGTTTCCCCGGTAACCTTAAGATCGGCTGCTGTGATAACAGTAACAGGTGAAGCGGTTTCCATATCCACTTGTTTGATACGTGAACCAGTTACTTCAATACGCTCGACTTTGCCTTCTTTTGCTTCTTCAGCGGTTGCATATCCGCTGAAAGCTATTCCCGTAACTGCCGCAGCAAGTAAACCGCGACGAACTGCCTTTGCAGTTAAACTGATGGAACTCATACTTGTCTCCCTGATGTTTCTTTCTGCAAGAAATATCTGATTATTTTTGTTTTAAACATTGCAAACAAATTGCAACACTCACAAAGATACTCCACAAATAAAACAATACGGTCAACAAACAAAACACAAAAACAACCATTGGGTAACCAATTGATACAAACAAATAGAGCGAAACTGCCAATGAAACTTAAAAACACCTATAAATCAAAATTTTAAAACAAAAATATACAAGCGATACATGTTGAAAAATATGTTTTTATTAAGTTTAAAGGCTCCATAAATTTAATATTTAAGAAACAACTATCTCGTGGCAAAAAAATCACACCGAACCAGAATAAACATTTAGCAAACACCTGAATCAATATGTATCTAACATCATTTTCCCTTTGTTTATTTTAGGCATAAAAAAACCGGCTTATTAAGCCGGTTTTCAAGGTTTGAATACTATTAGAAAGTAAACTCTACCCCTGCATAATATTCACGTCCAATAACGTTATAGTAGGCTCGTGGGTAATGAGGCCAGCTGGACTGGGTGTAATCGATCTCCGGTCCTGAATCAAACAGGTTGTTGATACCGGCAGAAACCTTCAGATTGTCGTAGATGAAGTAACTGGCAGCCAGGTTAACCTCGACATGGCTATCGATTTTCACCGGATAAGTGCTGTCCAGACCTTCGCTGACAAAGTAATCCATCCGCTCACCATTCATGCTGTCGATATACTTGAACAGAATGTTGGTGGAGAAGTCGTTGTAAGACCATCCCAGGTTCAAGTTGGCACGCAACTGAGGCGCAGATCCCTCACCATCGATAAGGTCCAGCTCCTCTGAATCCGGAGTCAGCTTTTCCTTCCAACGGGTCAGGTAAGTCCCTTCCAGGCGGCTGCTGAATTCACCATAGCTCTCGGTTTCATAGCGATAGCCCAGAGAGAAATCGATACCGGCAGTCTCACGAGAAGACATATTCATCGCCTGAGTGTTCACTTTCAGCAACTTGCCATTGCTGTCACGTTCAATCTTGTCGGCAAAGGCATCGGCGTGATCCAGAATATACTGCGCACTCGGGTCATTCACCAGATTGTCGATTTCAACCATCCAGTAGTCCACCGTCAGGTTGATACCTTCATAGTCCCAGACCAGACCCAGGTTGTAGTTTTTACCCTCTTCGGCTTCCAACTCTGGGTTGGCACCGATGGCAATCGGCAAAGACTCAATCTTGTCACATTCACCATAGGCTTCACAGCGCGGAGTGTCGATAACTGTGCTGTAGCCAGTGGTAGGATCGCCAAACAAACGCTGCATATCCGGTGCGCGGAAAGTCTCGGCATACAAAGCACGCAGCATCAGGCTGTCGATTGGACGGTATTCCAGTGACACTTGCGGAGTAAACTGGCCACCAACATCAGACTCATCATCATAGTAGTCATAACGTCCGGCCAGTGTCATGGTCAACTGATCCAGCAATGGCAAGGCCAGCTCGGCATAGGCAGCATACTGCTCACGTTCACCTTCGGCGCTGCTGCCCCCCTTGCCTATGACGCCACCGTTGGAGGTGAAGCTGTCAGACTTATCGTAGAACCACTCCTTGCTGTATTCGATACCCACAGCGTAGGCAGCAGTGCCTCCGGCAAGTTCGAACGCATCACCATTGATACCGGCACTAAAGCTGGACAGAGTAGATTGTCCCTTCTTGTTACCTTCGTAGTTCAGCAGTGCCGCATCTTCAGGAGAGATCACATCCAGCAGAGACTTGCCGCTGTCGCCAGAGGTCAGGTAGTCGAAGGTGCTCTGGTAAGTTGGAGAACCGTTGCTGCGGGATTCCACTGTCTGACGCGCAATAGACCAAGAAGTATCATACTCGATACTGTCGGTCAGGAACCCCTTGGAACCTATGATGAAAGAGAAGTTATTGGTTTCAAAGTCAGAGGTACGTGGCCCCAGCTCACTCATTCGGCGGGTGTAGTAGTAGTCGCCGTCTGCAGCATTGGCAAAGTCACCACCGAATGCAGTGTCCTTGTCAAAAGTTTGGGACAGCCCCTTGTCCTTATTGGCAATGGTGACTTTATCACCGGCTACATTGAACATGAAATCAGTGCCCACTGTCGCAGACTCAATCTCGGTAAAGGTCGAGGAATGAGTGTAATCAATGCGGGAATACAGCTGATGGTCCGCATTCAGCTCCTTGGTGAGGTTGATCATGGTCGAGTAGCGCTTCTGCTCCGGCAGGAAATCACGCTGCTTGGAGCGGTCAAAACCACAGCGGCCATTTTCCATCACCACATAGCCACGGGCCTCACATTCTGCCGGTGACAAGGTCTTGGTCAGCGAAGTTTTGTTGTTGCCGAGGTCCTGTACCAGGTTGGCACCGTAAGAGCTGTAACCTGAGTATGGCTGACCGTCGACAATATCTGTACCCCACTCTGGGCGATCTGTCCCTTTCAGTGCCGTTCTGTCTTCATATTCGGCAAAGAAAGTCAGGTTAGCCGTATCACTGCTGACACCTGTCATGAAAGAGAACTGATTGTTGCGCAGACCACCTTCATCCGTGTCGGAGAAACGGTACTTGAAAGTTGTCTGTTCGACATCTTTCTTGAGAATGATGTTGATAACACCGCCCATGGCGTCAGAGCCGTAAATAGCCGAGGCACCTGTAGTCAGGATCTCGATACGCTCGATCGCACCCAAAGGAATATTGGCAGTATCCACGAAGCTGTCGGTACCACCGGCACCAAAGGGATACTTGGGCACCCGCTTACCATTGATCAGGGTCAGTACCCGACCGGCGCCCACGCCACGAAGGTTGACAGAGGAAGCGGCAGGGGTAAAACCATGTACTTCCTGTTGGGTCATGGAGCCGCCTGAGTTCTGCGACAGGTTACCCAGTACATCCTGAACCGAGTTGAAACCACCTTTCTCAATATCGGCAGCACTCATCACAACAACTGGAGAAGCATTCTCCATATCTGTGCGTTTGATACGGGAGCCAGTAACTTCAATACGTTCTACTTGTTCTGTAGCCTGAGCATCATCGGCGGCATAAACCATTGTAGGGATTGATGTGGAAACAAAAGCAAACAGACTAAAGCGGATGGCCTTAGCGACTGCAGTCTGCGTTGACATATTCTCATTCCTTTTTCAAGCACGGTGGCAGGGAGGGAACACCGTGTTCTTATTCTATGTAATACTCAGCCCCCCAAACGAGAAACATACCAATAACAGCAACATTATCAATCACTTAAATGATAACGAATTGTTGACACCTGGTTTAATTTGTAAAACTCAAGCACCTTATCAATCAAAAACTAATGATATTTTTACAGAACAAATGCCGGCTACAGCCAAGATGTATCATTAGGTATCAAAACATTTTATTTACAACGCTTACTTTTCAACCCGCTGTTAATGCAACGCTTTTGATGAAAAATGTGATGTATGTAGAATTTCACTGCACACAAAAACCAAACAAAAAAGGAGCCATTCGGCTCCTTTTGTCTATTTGCTGTTAATTAACGAGTGCGAGGGCACAGCTCATCAGCAGCAAAGAAGTATGCGATTTCGCGCTCGGCTGATGCCAGAGCATCAGAGCCGTGAACAGCGTTCTCATCGATGCTGTCAGCAAAGTCAGCACGCAGAGTTCCACGGGCAGCTTCAGCAGGATTGGTCGCACCCATGATTTCACGGTTGGCCAGAACGGCGTTTTCACCTTCCAGAACCTGAACCATGATAGGACCAGAAGTCATGAAAGAAACCAGAGCACCAAAGAAAGGACGCTCGCTGTGCTCAGCGTAGAAACCTTCGGCTTGTTCTTTGGTCAGGTGAACCATTTTGGCGGCAACAATTTTCAGGCCGGCAGTTTCAAAACGGTTGTAGATAGCACCAATGTGGTTCTTGGCTACCGCATCAGGCTTAATGATAGAAAAAGTACGTTCGATCGCCATGACTAGCTTCCTTAATCAGCGAGTTTTTAAATTTCGCGCGGATTATACGAAATAAATGCGCCAGATCCTAATCCTATCTCGCAAAGCGCCTGGCAAAATCCACCGGGAGGAGGTACTCAAAGACTCAATGCCGACGCTTGAGCCAAAGGTAACCGCCGCAGAGACAAACCAAAAGTAATAACAAAGGCATAAACTGAGGAAAATGATGAAACAAGCCAACACCACCATGCCCCGAATGTGCCAGCACGGCCGGAGCAAATAATCCAAAACTACAGGCGAAGAAACGTGACATGACAAACCTCCGAAACCAGCACAACAATTTATTAACCAAGCTAATATAGTTGACTCGTGATGGTGATAATTTGACCGGGATCAGTTTTCCGCCAGAGGGGATTACTTTTCCTCGATCCAGCATTGCTGCACGGCTTCGAGAATTTTCTCGCTGCAGTGTTTAGGGTCATCATCGAAGGCTTCCAACGCCAATATCCACTCGTAAAGCTCAGGGAAATGCAGTTGCTCTGGATCCACATCGGGATGTGCCTCCAGCAACTCCAAAGCCAAGTCCAATGAATCTATCCACTTGAGTCCCATGGTTACTCCTGCTTCAGATAAGTACTGACTTTGAGTATAGCGCCGCAGTTGAAGCCTTAATAGCCTTGATTGAGACCAAGATCAGGCTTCGCTTGGCGTCTTGCCCTTACGCCTCTGCTTGGCAATAAACTCTATGATAGCGCCGGCAACATCTTTGCCGGTGGCGGCTTCAATCCCTTCGAGTCCGGGGGATGAATTGACCTCCATCACCACGGGTCCATGGTTGGAGCGTAAAATATCCACGCCGGCAACATTCAACCCCATGGTTTTGGCGGCGCGCACCGCGATTGAACGTTCTTCCGGAGACAACTTCACCAAGGTTGCCGTGCCGCCCCGATGCAGATTGGAGCGAAACTCTCCCGGCAGAGCCTGGCGTTTCATGGCGGCAATGACCTTGTCGCCGAGCACAAAACAGCGGATATCGGCCCCTTGGGCCTCCTTGATATATTCCTGTACCATAATGTTAGCCTTGAGGCCCATAAAGGCCTCAATCACACTCTCGGCCGCCTTACGGGTTTCAGCCAGCACCACACCTATCCCCTGAGTGCCCTCCAAGAGTTTAATCACCAAGGGAGCACCACCGACCATGTCGATAAGATCCGGAATATCGCTGGGCTTATTGGCAAAACCTGTCACTGGCAGTCCTATGCCTTTGCGGGACAGTAACTGCATGGAGCGCAGCTTATCCCTTGAGCGGGAGATCCCCATGGAGCTATTGAGTGTATAGGTAGCCATCATCTCAAACTGACGCACCACAGCCGTGCCGTAGAAGGTAATGCCGGCACCTATTCTCGGGATCACCGCATCGAAGGACGGCAACTCGACGCCCCCGATATGAATACTGGACTGCTGCATACTGATATTCATATAGCATTCCAGCGGATTGATCACCTGCACCTGATAACCCCGTTCCTGGGCGGCCTCCACCAAACGGCGTGTGGAATATAAGGTTTTGTTCTGTGACAAAATTGCAATCTGCATCCAGGTCAGTGTCCCTAAGAGTGAAAAAGACAGCGCATCATACGCCTGCCGTGTTGGAAATCAATCTCTGCACGCCAAGCATAGCAATAAAAAACCGGCCACTTGGGGCCGGTTTTCAAAAGATGTCAGCACTTAACCTTCACTGACCATGTTGACTGTGTATTTGGGGATTTCAACAACCATATCACCTTCAACCACCTTGGCCTGACAGGACAGACGACTTTCAGGCTCCAGGCCCCAAGCCTTGTCCAGCATGTCGTCTTCCAGATCATCGCTTGGCTCAAGCTCATCGAAGCCTTCACGCACTATCACATGGCAGGTGGTACAGGCACAGGATTTCTCACAGGCATGCTCTATGTTGATACCGTTTTTCAGCGCGACATCCAAAATGGATTCACCCACCTCTGCCTCCACCACGGCGCCTTCAGGACACAGTTCTTCATGGGGCAAAAATACTATCTGTGGCATAGTCTCACCTATATGTTATCGACCGACTGACCCTTCAGTGCGGCCCGAATCGAATTGTCCATACGTCTGGCGGCAAACTCCTGGGTCTGCGCATCCACCGCTTCTATCGCCGCTTTGATGGCATCAACATCGCCATTGGCAGCGGTTTCACTCAAATCAGCCATGGCGCGGTCAACCAGAGCGCGCTCCTCCTGGCTAAGCAGTTCGCCATCTTTCGCAAGCGCCGAGTGCAGCGATTCCAGTACCCTGGCCGCTTCCACTCGCTGCTCTGTGAGCATTCTCAGCTCAATATCCTCTTTGGCATTCTGCATCGAATCTTTGAGCATTCCGGCAATTTCAGTATCACTCAAACCGAAGGAAGGTTTAACCTGGATGCTGGATTGCACTCCGGTAGACTTCTCCATGGCGGTGACACTGAGCAAGCCATCGGCATCGACCTGGAAGGTCACCCGAATATGCGCGGCGCCTGCAGCCAATGGTGGAATGCCCTTAAGGGTAAAGCGTGCCAGAGAGCGGCTATCGGCCACCAGTTCACGTTCCCCTTGCACCACATGAAACGCCATGGCGCTCTGACCGTCTTTGAAGGTGGTAAATTCCTGGGCTCTGGCAACCGGAATGGTGGTGTTACGCGGAATCACCTTCTCCACCAAACCGCCCATGGTTTCAATGCCGAGCGACAACGGGATCACATCCAGCAGCAGCAAATCCGAGTCAGGCTTGTTACCCACCAGAATATCGGCCTGTACCGCAGCGCCTATGGCGACCACGCGATCAGGGTCGATTGAAGTCAGCGGCGCCTTGCCAAAGAAGTCACCGACCATTTCCCGCACCAGAGGCACCCGGGTGGAGCCGCCAACCATCACGGTTTCCAGCACCTCGTCAGTATCCACTCCGGCATCACGTAGGGCCTTGCGACAACCCTGAATGGTTTTCTTCACCAGCGTGTTGATCAACTGGTCAAACTCACTGCGACTCACCTCGGCTTCACGCTCACTGCCATCTTTCAGTGTCAGCTTAGCAATAGTGCTGTCGCTATCGGTCAACGCTTCTTTTACCCGCCGGGCTTCCATCAGCAACTGCCGCGCTTCCTGGCTTGAAAGCGACTCCAGCGCCATGCGTTCACGCAACAGGCCTTGCAGCAGCTCATCAAAGTCGTCACCACCCAGGCGAGAATCGCCACCGGTTGCAAGTACCTCAAACACGCCGCGGTTGAGGCGCAAAATAGAGATATCAAAGGTGCCGCCGCCCAAGTCATAGACGGCAATGACGCCTTCCTGACCCGAGTCCAGGCCATAGGCGATGGCGGCCGCAGTTGGCTCGTTGAGCAGGCGTAACACCTTGATACCGAGCAAAGCTGCCGCATCTTTGGTTCCCTGACGCTGGGCATCATCAAAATAAGCAGGCACTGTGATAACCACGCCTTCCAAAGGCCCGCCCAGGGTAGACTCGGCGCGGGCAATCAGGGGGCGCAATACTTCTGCAGACACCTGAACCGGATTCATCTTACCGGCGCAGGTCACAAACAGAGGCAGACCGTTTTCACTGGCTTCAAACTGATAGGGGAAAGCTTGCTCACCGCTTTGCACATCGGCCAAAGAGCGGCCCATGAAACGCTTCACCGACACTATGGTGTTTTCAGGATCCTTGGCCGAATCGGCCAGGGCATCGTGACCCACACGAACACCCTGCTCGCCATAGTGCACCACAGATGGTAATGAATGCCGGCCTTGCTCGTCGGCCAGCGTGCTCGCCTCGCCGCTGCGAACCGCAGCAACCAGGGAGTTGGTAGTACCCAAGTCTATCCCTGCGGCCAATCTGTGTTGGTGAGGAGCGGCCATTTGGCCGGGTTCAGCAATCTGCAAAAGTGCCATAGTCTTCCATCTTGTGTTTAAAAAGTTGGCCCAATCAAAAATTGAGCCAACCGTAGGAATATGCTTGAAGGCCGAAGGCGACGTCAGTCGAACAGCGCATCCTGGGCCCGCTGCAGTTCATCCTGCAATTTTGCCATAAACTTCAACTTGCGGACTTGATCTGCCGCGGCTATTGCGTCGGCCTCTTTGGAACTGTGAAGTTGGTTACGCAGCAGCTCTGTCACCTGCTTACGGTAAGCCGCAAATGAAACATCGAGCTCATCGATATCGCTCTGGGCATCGCCGCTCTGGCCTATCTCCTCCAGCGCTTCACGCCATTCCATCTGCTGCATCAAAAAGGCGGTGTCTTTAACCGTGGTGGTCTCGTGACTGATATCCACACCTTTGAGCGCCAACATATGTTCGGCCCGACGGATAGGATCTTTCAGGGTCTGAAAGGCGTCGTTTATCTGGGCAGTGCGGGAAATGGCCAGCAGTTTTTGCTGTTCACTGGCGTTGGCGAACTTGTCGGGATGCACCGCCCGCTGCAGATCGCGATAGCGACTGGCCAGCTCGGCGGTGTCCACATCAAAGGAGGGAGTTAAATCAAACAGCTCGAAATAATTCATATACTCTCAAGGCGGCGGTGAAACTCAAACCGTGAAGCTCTCACCGCAACCACACTCACCTTTGGCGTTAGGGTTATTGAATTTAAAGCCTTCGTTGAGTCCTTCCTTGACAAAGTCCAGCTCGATCCCCTGAAGATAGATGAAGCTCTTGGCATCTATGATGATGTTGACACCATCTATGTTGTAAACCTCATCATCTTCGTTGAGTTCGTCGACAAATTCCAGAACGTAAGCCATCCCGCTGCAGCCTGAAGTCTTAAGCCCCAAGCGCAAACCTATGCCTTTTCCTCTGTTGCTTAGAAAGGCACGGACACGCTCGGCGGCGGCAGGCGTCATAGTAATAGCCATCTTAACTCCTGGCGTTATTTAGCTTGCTTGGACTTGTACTCTTCCAGAGCCGCCTTGATGGCGTCTTCGGCCAGAATAGAACAGTGGATCTTCACAGGTGGCAGAGCCAGCTCTTCTGCAATATCCGTGTTCTTGATGGCGGCCGCTTCCTCGATGGACTTGCCTTTTACCCATTCGGTCACCAAAGAGCTTGATGCGATTGCGCTGCCACAGCCGTAAGTCTTGAAGCGAGCGTCTTCAATGATGCCCTGGTCGTCAATCTTGAGCTGCAGTTTCATCACGTCACCACAGGCAGGCGCACCCACCATGCCGGTCACTACGGATGGGTCGTTCTTGTCGAAAGAACCTACGTTACGCGGGTTCTCGTAATGATCTATCACTTTTTCACTGTAAGCCATGATACTGCTCCAAATTCATCTATCCGCGGGGATCAGTGGTGTGCCCACTGCACCTGGTTGAGGTCCACACCATCTTTGAACATTTCCCAAAGTGGTGACATTTCTCTCAGTTTGCCAATAGAGTTTTTAATGGTTTCGATTGCGTAGTCGATCTCTTCCTCGGAAGTGAAACGACCGATGGAGAAACGAATTGAGCTGTGCGCCATCTCGTCGTTCAGCCCCAGGGCACGCAGCACATAGCTGGGCTCCAGACTGGCAGAAGTACAGGCCGAGCCGGAAGATACGGCCAAGTCCTTGAGCGCCATCATCAGCGACTCGCCTTCCACATAGTTAAAGCTGACGTTCAAGCTGCCGCAGGCACGTTGCTCCATATCGCCATTGAGATAGGTTTCTTCGATATCTTTGATACCGTTCCACAGCTTGTCGCGCAGATAGCGAATACGTTCGTTATCTTTTTCCATATCGGCTTTGGCAATGGCTGCCGCTTCGCCCATACCCACAATTTGGTGAGTCGCCAGGGTGCCGCTGCGCATACCACGCTCATGACCACCGCCGTGCATCTGGGCTTCCAGACGAATACGAGGCTTACGGCGCACATACAGGGCACCTATGCCTTTAGGGCCATACATCTTGTGACCCGAGATAGACATGAGGTCGACCTTGGTCTTTTGAATATCGATAGGCAGTTTACCGGCACTCTGGGCAGCATCCACATGGAAGATTATGCCTTTGCTACGGCACAGTTCGCCGATGGCATCAATATCGTGGATCACGCCAATCTCGTTGTTGACATGCATGATGCTGACAAGAATGGTGTCGTCGCGCATGGCCGCTTCCAGGCGCTCCATGGGAATAATACCGTTGGCTGCAGGTTCCAGGTAAGTGACCTCGAAACCTTCACGCTCCAGCTGACGGCAGGTATCCAGTACGGCCTTATGTTCTGTCTTGCTGGTGATGATGTGCTTACCCTTCTTCTGGTAGAAGTGGGCAACACCTTTGATAGCCAGGTTGTCAGATTCAGTGGCGCCGGAGGTGAACACGATTTCACGGGGATCGGCATTGATCAGCTCCGCGACCTGGTTGCGGGCAATATCCACTGCTTCTTCGGCCTGCCAGCCGTAGCGGTGTGAACGGGATGCGGGGTTACCGAATACACCGTCCATTGTCATGTACTGTACCATTTTGTCTGCAACCCGGGGGTCTACAGGCGTTGTTGCGGCATAATCCAAATAGATAGGAAGCTTCATTACACACTCCGTACTTCGCAGTCTCGGCCGAGGCTACATACAACGTACATTATTCGTTTTTATATCCACCAGAGGATCAGCTCAAGCGCTGACTCTCTGCTCCTGCTGCATCTTATCTTGCTTTACCGAGATGAACTGTACATCCCGTTTCTGCATCAGTGCAGCAAGGCTGATGCCATTTAAAAAGTCAGAAATCTGTTTGCTCAGGTCACCCCAGAGCGAATGCGTCAGACAGCGGGTGCCACTCTGGCAATTCCCCTGCCCCTGACAACGGGTGGCATCGACAGATTCATCTACCGCATGTACCACCATGCCCACCGAGATATCATTGGCTTCCAGTCCGAGGCGGTAACCCCCACCGGGACCGCGCACACTGGCGACCAAGCCTTGTTTTCTCAGTTTGGCAAAGAGTTGTTCTAGATAAGAAAGGGAAATCCCCTGGCGCTCGGAAATATCTGCCAGCGGTACCGGCCCCTGCGCCGAATGTATGGCCACGTCCAGCATGGCTGTCACTGCGTAGCGACCCTTAGATGTAAGTTTCATAAAACGACCACGGCTCCCAAACAGGTATGTGGGAATTTCAACATACCCGAGCAATTTAGTCAAGTATAAATCCTACTTGTTTACTCGGGTATTAGTGGTTCATAAATCAGGTTGAATACCCTGTCTGCTTGGTGGGGTATTTAACCTTTTTCGCCGCGATTATTCAATGGCAAAAGCCCACAAAATAGCCATTAAGTATCAGATTATGGGATCAAACTCATCCATTGCCTGCTGGCGCTTTTCCGCCGCAGCGGTTTCGGCCTCGCTGAACTCGCCCACATCCAACTCAGGCAGGCGCTCGGTGCAAACACTACCGCCCATTTTCTGAACCGCCTGACAGACTTCCTGTACTTTGGAGTCCATCAGATGCATATGGTCCAGCATCTGGCCTATGGCATTGGCAACAGGGTCGGGGTTGTCGGGTGACACGGCGTAGGCGTCAAAACCATATTTCTTGGCCATGGCGCTGCGACGCTCGCTGGTTTCCTTGGACTGAGCCGACGCCACTGTGACAGCCCGGCCAGGAATACCCACAACGGTAGTGTCCTTGGGCACGTCTTTGACCACCACAGAGTTGGAACCAACCCGGGCACCATCATGCATGGTAATGGGGCCCAGCACCTTGGCCCCCGCTCCTATGACCACGTTATTGCCAAGGGTCGGATGACGTTTACCGGCTTGCCAGGTGGTGCCGCCCAGAGTCACGCCGTGATAAAGGGTACAATCATCGCCAATCTCGGCGGTTTCCCCTATTACAACCCCCATGCCGTGGTCGATAAAGAATCGCCGGCCTATGGTTGCGCCCGGGTGTATTTCCACCCCGGTAAGCCAACGGGAAAAGGTGGACAAACAGCGCGCCAGAAAACACCAATTGGCCTTCCACAGCTTATGACTGATACGGTGCAGCCAAATGGCCTGCATACCCGGGTAGTTGAGCAATATTTCCAGCGCACCGCGCGCCGCCGGATCCCTATGGTAAATGGACCCTATGTCCTCTTTCAGTCTGGCTATCACACCCATCTTGATTCCTCGGATTACTCTTCTTTGCTGTCGACCTTTTTCTCTACCGATGTCAGGATCCCGCGCAGTATGTTCATCTCCTGCGTTTCGATTCTGGCACGGGTGAACAGGCGCCGCAGCTTGATCATCACCTGTCCCGGATGATTCTTGATAATAAAGCCGGTTTTTTGCAGTGTCCGTTCCAGATGTTCAAAGAAACGCTCATGATCTTCACTGCTGGGATACTCAACCAGCTCCTGCTCGGCTTGTTGATGCTTCTCCAGCCAGGCCACCCGGGTTTCATAACAGATAAGCTGCACCGCCTGGGCTAGGTTGAGTGAGCTGTATTCCGGGTTGGCGGGGATACACACATGATAGTGGCATTTCTGCAACTCTTCGTTACTCAGGCCATGGCTTTCACGGCCAAAGACAATGGCGACCGGGCCCTGACTGCTCTCAAGCGCCAATTTACTGCCCGCTTCACGGGGTTCGAGCACGGGCCAGTCGAGAGTGCGGCTGCGGGCACTGGTGGCAATCACCAAGTTGCAGTCTTTAATCGCCTCTTCCAGGCTATCGACCTTGACCAGATGTTTGAGAATGTCGGAGGCACCGGCGGCAAGCGCAATGGACTGGCCATCTGGCTCAACTTTGGGCTCCGCCAGATAAAGATTGGATAATCCCATTGTTTTCATGGCCCTGGCCACAGAACCTATATTTCCGGGATGCGTGGTACCTACCAGGACGACACGAATATTGGAGAGCATGGAACAACTTCAAAAATAAAAAATCAGGAGGCGGATGGTACCACAGGCACATTTTTTTGCTTATAGAAAAATCGCCATTTGATATAACTGACAACTAGGGTATAATCTGCGCCGAATTTTTGTCCGTTCTTTAACATCCAGGGGATTGCAATGCATCCGATGCTGACTATTGCCGTGCGCGCTGCTCGCGCTGCGGGCCAAACTATTATGCGTGCCTACACCGAACTCGACCGTATTGAAGTCGATGCCAAAGGTGTCAACGATTTTGTGACCAGTGTAGACAAGGAAGCAGAAGCAGCAATTATCTATCAGATCCGCAAGTCCTATCCCGACCACAGCATAGTGGGTGAGGAAAATGGCGAAAACCGCGGCACCAACCAAGATTATCTGTGGATTGTTGATCCTCTGGACGGCACCAATAACTTTGTTAATGGTGTACCTCACTTCGCCGTTTCCATCGCCATGCAGTACAAAGGCAAGACTGAAGTTGCCGTTGTTTATGATCCTGTTCGCGATGAACTGTTCAGCGCCGCACGTGGTAAAGGGGCCAAGCTGAATGATTTCCGTATCCGTGTAAACAATGTCAGCGATCTGGGCGCTAGTCTGGTTGCCACTGGCTTCCCTTTCAAGGCCCGCCAGCATACTGAAACTTATATGAAGCTGTTCGGCGAGACTTTCTCTCTGTGTGCTGACTTGCGCCGCGCCGGCTCAGCTGCGCTGGATCTGGCCTATGTGGCCGCCGGTCGTGTAGACGCCTTCTTCGAACTGGGCCTCAAGCCTTGGGATATCGCTGCCGGCGATCTGATTGTTCGTGAAGCCGGTGGTACAGTTACCGACTTCAGTGGTGGTCACAACTATCTGCTCTCTGGCCATATCGTTGCCGGTGCGCCTAAAGCCACCAGCCTGCTGGTCAAACGCTTCCGTCCCCTGTTGAGCGACGCTCTGAAGTAAGTTATCAGACAAGTACTTGAGTAAACATTGAAATAACCTACTAAAGTACTGAAGTCAGTTGGTAAAAACCGCCTTATGGCGGTTTTTTTATGCCTGAACGCCAAGAAGATAGAGCGGACTTCAATCCGTTCGAGTAAATCAGATTGAATCAATAAGGCTCTGGCCGAGCCAAGCCGGAATAACCAAGGATGGGGATCGTCCCTCAGTCTCTCATACAGATAACTCTTTGGATATATTTACATGCATTTATATTACACCTTAAAATACCCGAGTATTTTGTTTGGGTATTTAAGGCTAGACTATGAGCAAATCCGGCACTCGCAACACTCAGGGTGGCATCCTCAACATCGATGAACCGGCCAACAAGCAGTTTCCGCTGGCGCTCTTCCGTTTGGGCTTCAGACCTTTTTTTCTCGGCGCCAGCCTGTTCGGCTTGTTGTCACTCTTACTTTGGGGAGCGTTACTCAGTGGTCAAGTACCATTGACGCCCCACGCTAACCCTCTGTGGTGGCATGGTCACGAAATGCTGTTCGGCTTCACAGGCGCTGTTGTCGCGGGCTTTTTGTTAACAGCAGTTCAAAACTGGACAGGGGTTCCAGGTATAAGAGGCTGGCCATTGCTGCTGCTCTGGTGTCTATGGCTGGCTCCCAGACTACTCTTGCTCGATGCCAGCGTAGCCCCTTTTACTTTGGTAATGCTGCTGGATCTGGCCTTCTTCCCAGTCACGGCGCTACTGCTCGGGTTGGCTGTAATCCGAGTAAAACAGTGGCGCAACCTGGTGTTTGTGCCTCTGCTGCTATTGCTCTTCGGTGCCAACCTCCTCTCTTATCTCGGCCTTGAACAGCCCGGATTGGCACAAAAAGCACTGCAAGCCGCGGCGCTGCTGGTCATTCTCCTGGTAGCATTACTCGGTGGCAGGGTGATCCCCTTCTTTACCGAGCGCGCCACCGGCTTTAACCGCAAGGCGCCAACCCCTTTACTCGAAGCGCTCAGCTTCGCCTCCTTACCCCTGATGCTTATCAGTTTATTTTTACCCTACCCTTGGCTGACACAAGCATTGGCCTTGCTGGCAGGTGCTGCGCTACTGCTGCGCTGGGCTCGTTGGGGCTGGCGCGCCAGTCTCAAGGTACCACTGCTGTGGTCACTGCATTTGAGTTACCTGTGTATTCCGATCGGGCTGCTGATTATCGGTGTCAGCGGTCAGATGATGTTGGGGTTTCATGCCCTGACCGTTGGCGGTATGGGTGGAATGATCCTGGCTATGATGGCGAGGGTATCTTTGGGGCATTCCGGCAGACCGCTGCAGATTGCCTGGCCCATGATACCCGCCTTTGGCTTGATATTACTGGCTGCAATATTGCGGGTTACGGCAGCTATTGTGCCCCAGGTAAGCCAAATCTTGCTGATGGGCGCGATTATCTGCTGGCTGATGGCATTTGCCACTTTTGTTTTGCTTTACGCACCAATCCTTTGCCGAGCGAGGCTGGATGGCCGCCCCGGTTAAAGGTTCTGTGAAAGCTATCACACAGATTTCGCGGCAGGCAGAAAATTTGCTGATACTATTTAGGAAATGATTTCAGGGAGTTTTCATGGAACTGTATCGCAAATACGGCTCTAAGAGCCTTAAAGCCGTCGAACATCTGGTGTTGATTGTTATTGCCATTGCCACAGTCGTCGCCATTGGCCAGGAGATAGTGCATATCTTCAAAATGGGGGCTGTGGCCCTTGCCGATCTGCTGTTGCTGTTTATCTATCTGGAAGTGTTGGCAATGGTGGCCAATTATGCCGAGTCCGGCAAGTTGCCTGTACGTATGCCACTCTATATCGCGATTGTAGCTTTGGCCCGTTACTTAATTTTGGATATGAAGTCGATGGAGGATTGGCGCATAGTAGCCATTTCAATCTCGACCCTGGTACTGGCGGCAACCGTAATAGTGATCCGCTGGGGGCAGTTGAAGATGCCCTACCCCAAGAATCAAGAGTATGACAACTGAATTCAATGAGCCCGGCAAACGCCGGGTTCTTTTTTATCGGCTCGAGATAACCGGCCGCAGTTACCGACAAATCTATGCTATTTTTAAAACACTTATACCATTGCACATGAGAGTTGACTCACTCAGCAAAAATAAAAGCTGTGGTGGCAAATAGGGCAAGAAAGGTTTATCAGGGTAGTTCGACCTTGGCCTTGGATGCATACACGGCAACGAGTGACTCTAACTTAGATAATGCATGGGAAACTGCCGACTATCCATTGAATTAAAGGGGACCGACATGGATGAAAATCTGGATGACTTTATCGAAAGACGCAGATCACTGCGAGTCGATCTGGAGGCGGAGCGGATCAGGCTTCATTGGTTGGATAAAGCGGGCAATGAGCACATTGACGATGGTGTCTGTATCGATCTGTCCAGACGGGGAATTTTGTTTGAATACAGTCAGCCTTTTGCCTTGGGAGAACTGGTATCCGTGACCTTCCATGCCGGAACCTATGCCCAAAACACTGTAAAAGGACAGGTGTGCCGTTGCAGCGAGAGTCATCCAAAGAGTTTTCACATCGCTATGCAACTTATCTAGACTCCGACGCAGTATCCGGGGTGTTCTATACTTTAATTCAACATAAGTACCGAGGACACGGGGAGAAAATTCATGATACTGCTCGTAGGTGGGGAGAAAGGTGGTAGTGGCAAGAGCTGCCTGGCCCAGAATTTGGCTGTACACATTACCCAGAAATATCAGGCCAATGTACTGATGGTCGACTGTGACCCACAGCGCACCACATCCGACTGGATCCAGGCCCGTAACAATGACCCTTCCCTGCCGGCCATCAACTGTATTCAGCTCTACGGCAAGATCCGCAACGATCTCCTGAGTCTCGATGAACGTTTCGACTATGTGATAGTCGACTGTGGCGGTCAGGACAACCTGGCAATGCGCGCCGCCATGTCGGTTGCCAGCTATGTGGTGATCCCCTTGAGGCCCAAGCGGCGCGATTTGAAGACCTTGCCGCATATGGAAGATATGCTCAGCACCTGTAAGATGGTCAATCCCAAGATGGTGGCGACAATTGTACTGACCCAATGCCCGGCCCTGCCCTCACAGTTCAAACGCATTCTTGAAGCCAAGGATGTGGTCAACTCATTCGGTCTCAGGGTGCTGGATTCAGTGACCTTCAGCCGTAACATTTATGATGACAGCGAAGAAAAAGGCTCCTCCGTCATCGAAATTGAGCCCGATGGAAAAGCCGCCGAGGAAATTCGCAATATCGCCGACGAGCTGTTAGCCATTCCGCCGGAAAACTCTTATGAGCTTAACTGATCTCAAACGCCAAAAGATCAAACCCAAGGCAAAGAAGGTCTCTGTCGAGGATTTTATCGAAGATGCCAACAACTATGCCCATGGGAAACCCAGCCGCTTAACCGGGATAGCGGCCGCCAAATCCCAAACGGGTCTGGATAAAAAATCCACCCGTCTCTATCGCCATGCCACTTTTACCTTGACCGAAGCCAGCATCAGCCAGCTGGACAGCATCGCCCGTAAGACAGGTATTGCCAAATCCAGGCTGCTGCGGATCTTCATTCGCGACTTTCATAACCTGAGCGATAAAGCCCAGGCCGAAATGATCGCCCGAGATGAGGCAGGCGAAACTCAGTGACGGCAAATTTTGCTCTCAAGGGTGCTCAGCCCCTGAGGTGATTCGATAAATTTGCCCTTGGCGGCCAGGAAGTTGAGCAAGGCGTCGGCATCCATTCCCTCCGCGCTGCAGGTATGATAACGGGCGTCTTTACCGAAACGCTCCTGCATCAGTGCCTTGAGATTGTTCCTCTGAATGGGGGCGGTTTGTTCCAGCAACAACTGCAGCACCTGATGGCCATGTACCGAAGAATTCATGTATCCTCCACAAAATAATGAGTCGCTGCCGATTTTTAACGGATTTTGCTGCAGCATTCCCTGATTTTGCGCAACTTGTTTGTCATTATGGCGGCGGTTTGCTTGTGCAAGAGGAGTTTTCATGTCCCTTATTCTATTGCTGACACAACAGATGAGCCTGTATTTGGTGATTGTTTATCTGGTCAGCAAGACCCCTTTGTTCAAGCTGTTTACTGAGGCATCGACCCGGCTGCCCCATAAGATCTTTCTCTATCTGGTATTTTCCGGCTTTTGCATCATGGCCACTTACTTTGGTGAGCAGACCCATGGTGCCATCGCAAATACCCGCGCCATGGGCGCCGTACTCGGTGGCCTGCTCGGCGGCCCGACAACAGGTTTGCTGGTCGGCCTGACAGGAGGTTTACACAGGTATAGCTTGGGTGGTTTTACCGATCTGGCCTGCGCGGTTTCCACCACCCTGGAAGGTTTATCCGCCGGGATGATCAGCTATTATCTGCGCCGTCAGGGCAAGGCCGAGTTGGTATTCAATCCCATTCTGGTGTGTCTTATCACCTTTTATGCCGAGATGATGCAGATGAGCATTATCCTGCTACTGGCAGAGCCTTTTGATGAAGCCTGGGATTTGGTGCGTCAAATAGCCCCGCCCATGTTGCTGGTCAACTCCATAGGCGCAGCCCTGTTTATGAGCATGGTGCGGGACCAAAAAACCATGTTCGATAAACTCTCGTCCAGTTTCTCTACCAAGGCGCTGAAAATCGCCGAGCGCAGTGTGGGCCTCTTGAGCTCCGGCTTCAACGAGGAAACCAGCACCCAGGTTGCCAAGATAGTCATAGAGGAAACCAGTGTCGGCGCCGTGGCCATCACAGACAGGGAAAAACTCCTGGCCTTTATCGGCATAGGAGCCGATCACCACTTGCCCGGCACTCTGATATCGTCCCAAATAACCCTGGATGCCATACAGCAGAATAAGGTGATGTTTGCCGACGGAGTAGAGGTTCCCTATGCCTGCTCCATCTCCCCCGGTTGTAAATTGGGCTCCAGTTTGGTGATCCCGCTTCGCAGCGACAACGAGGTCATAGGGACCATTAAACTGTATGAACCCAAGAACAAGCTGTTTCTCAATATCAACCGTACTCTGGGGGAAGGTATCGCCCGCCTGCTGTCGAATCAGATTCTCTACGGCCGTTTCGAGCAGCAGCAAAACCTGCTAACCCAGGCTGAGCTCAAACTGTTGCAAGCTCAGGTCAACCCGCATTTCCTGTTCAACGCGCTCAATACCATAGGGGCAATCATTCGTCGCGATCCGCCCATGGCCAGAACCTTGCTGCAACAGCTGAGTCAGTTTTTACGGATTAACCTCAAGCGTACTGCGGGCCTGGTGACCCTGGGAGATGAACTCGAGCATATCGAAGCCTATCTCACCATAGAAAAAGCCCGTTTCATTGACAAGCTTGAGGTAGATATCGCCATTCCCGAATCTCTGCTGGCGATCAGAGTGCCAGCCTTTACCCTGCAACCCATCATAGAAAACGCGGTCAAACACGGCACTTCGCATCTGATAGACACTGGCCGTATTCAGGTAGAAGGCCGCCGCACCGATGACAGGCTCATACTGGAAGTCACGGATAATGCAGGGCTCTATCAACCCGCCGAAGAATCCGATGGCCTGGGGATGAACCTGGTGCACAAAAGAATACAGAATCTCTTCGGCACAGATTACGGTGTCAGTGTCGAATGCCAGCGCGACAGTTACACTAGAGTCAGCATACATTTACCCATAACGGAAACAGCCCTGTGATCACTTGTCTTATTGTCGATGACGAACCTTTTGCCCGAGAAGAGTTGGCAGAGCTGCTGCTTCAGGCCGGCGACATTGAAATTCTCGGCCAATGTGGCAACGCCATAGAGGCCATGCAAGCGATAGCCAAGCTCAAGCCTCAATTGCTGTTCCTGGATATTCAAATGCCAAGGATCAGCGGCATGGAGCTTATCGCCATGCTGGATCCCGACAATATGCCCAGAGTAGTGTTTGTTACCGCCTACGATGAATTTGCCGTCAAGGCCTTCGATAACCATGCCTTCGACTATCTGCTCAAACCCCTGGATGAGAAGCGCCTCAGCCAGACCCTGGATAAGCTTCGCCGGGATCTCAGGCCTCAGTCGCTGTCGGCCATAGCGCCACAACAACTGCAACACCTGCCCTGCTTCAGCGGCAACCGTCTCAAGGTGGTCCCTGTCACCGAGGTGGAGTTTGTCTTCAGCGATCTAGGTGGGGTGCATGTGGCGACCGCCAGGGAGAAGGTTCATACCCAGTTGACACTGAAGCTACTGGAAGAAAAAACCCCGCTGCTCAGATGCCATCGCCAGTATCTGGTGGCGCCCACTGCCATTGCCGAGATAGAACTGCTGGAAACAGGCGCCGAGGTCACCACCCGCAGCGGCGCCAAGATCCCGGTATCGAGACGCTTTCTCAAGCCGCTGAAACAGCTGTTTGGTTACCAGTAAAGCACAAGCTAACAACCGCTCGGCGCCCTAGATAACCGCTCACCCCCGACTTTTGACCGCTGACCCAGTTCCCGCTGGGCCTTGTAACCAAAGTGTTTACAATTGCGTCAACTCAAATCGGGGAGATAACAACTATGATGTGGTTTTTGCTGTGTGTCGGTCTGTTGATCGGCGGCTACTTCATCTACGGTACTTTTGTAGAAAAAATATTCGGGATTAACAATAAAAGACAAACACCCGCCTACGCCCAAACAGATGGTGTCGACTATGTGCCCATGTCCAAGGGCAAAGTCTACCTTATCCAACTGCTGAACATAGCCGGTGTGGGCCCTATTTTCGGCCCTATTCTGGGGGCCCTTTACGGCCCGGCAGCCATGTTGTGGATTGTTATCGGCTGTATCTTTGCCGGTGCCGTGCATGACTACTTCTCCGGCATGCTGTCGGTACGTAACGGCGGTCAGTCAGTGCCTAACCTGGCGGGTAAATACCTTGGCAAAGGTGCCAAGAATTTTATGAACATCTTCGCCATCATACTGCTGTTGTTGGTGGGTGTGGTGTTTATCTCAGCTCCGGCCGGCTTGCTCGGTAAACTCACCGGCGGCAGCGTCGGCCTGTTTGTCGGCATCATCTTTGTTTACTACCTGATTGCCACCATAGTGCCGGTAGACAAAATTATCGGTCGCCTTTATCCCTTCTTCGGCGCCTTGCTGCTGTTCATGTCTGTCGGTTTGACCATAGCCATAGTGCTGTCCAGTGAGCATACTCTGCTGCCGGGCTTTGAAGCCGGTGACTTCCTGCAGAACCTGAATCCGGACAATGCCCCGCTGTGGCCAGCGCTCTTCATCACCATCGCCTGTGGTGCCGTTTCAGGTTTCCATGCAACCCAGTCTCCCTTGATGGCCCGCTGCGTTGAAAATGAATCCAATGGCCGCTTCGTGTTCTACGGTGCCATGATAGGCGAAGGTATCATTGCCCTTATCTGGTGTGCCGTGGCCCTGTCTTTCTTCGACGGCGTCGAAGGGCTTAAAGCCGGTATGGACGGCAACCCTGCCAACGTGGTTTACGGTGCTTCAACCGGTCTTCTCGGTGCTGTCGGTGGTTTTATGGCGGTGCTTGGAGTCATCATTCTGCCTATCACTTCCGGCGATACTGCCTTCCGCTCCGCCAGGCTGATCTTGTCTGAGTACTTCAATATGCCTCAGACAGAGATGCCCAAGCGATTGATGCTGGCAATTCCGCTGTTCATCATAGGGGCGATACTGACCCAGGTAGACTTCGGTGTAATTTGGCGCTACTTCGGGGTTGCCAACCAGGCAACAGCGGTAATGATGCTGTGGACAGCCTCGGCCTACCTGTTGCGCCACAACAAGCTGCACTGGATCTGTACCATTCCGGCGATGTTTATGACCACGGTAGTGATAAGCTTCCTGCTCAACTCCAGTACCCTGGGTGCCGGTCTGCCAATGACAGTATCCACCATCAGCGGCATAGTGGTGACCCTGCTGGTAACCGCCCTGGTGATAATAAAGACCAAAGGCCGTAACGAGGTCGATGAGGTGATCCCTGAAGAGGGTTAAGCTCAGGAAACCTGCATAACCCAAGAGCCGCCCTTTTGAGGCGGCTCTTGTTATTTAAAACAACTCGCAGCAACCGAAACAATCACAGCGCCAAGGGCTTCAACACCTTGGGCTCCACCATCACACTGGCACTGTCGCTGCTCAGGTAAATAATCCCATCGCTGATATTGCAGCCCAGTTTCATTGAGCGGCTGACCAATTGCGCCATCTCCTTCACCTGCTCTTCGGGTATCTCCCAAACCTTGAGGTTGGCATAACGGTTAAAGGCATGCTGATTCTGTTGCCACCATACAGGCACGCTGCGGCCACCATAGGTAAACAGCTGCACTTCATCGGCGCGGCCGCTGGCCTTGCGCAGCCATTTTTCATCGCTCTGTCCAAACTCGACCCACAAACGAATATCACCGTTTAGCTCGCGATCCCAAAGTTCAGGCTCATCATCGACACACAAGCCCTTGCTGAAGGCCAAACTGTCACTGGCGTTGAGCGCAAAAGCCAGCAAGCGCACCATCATACGCTCGTCGGTTTCCGACGGATGCTGAGCAATGGTCAGCTGATGATCCTGATAATAATGCCTGTCCATGTCAGCAATACTGAGCTGAACTTTAAAAATACTCGCCTTCAAGGCCATGATAACTTCTCTGTGATAAAGAGGCTGATGCTGCCTCAATAAGGAAATAAAGGGGTTAAATAGCGCCGGGGCGCAAATGTTTGGCGAACGGAAACGCCGCCTTGAGCCTGGCGACTTCGTTTGCGTCGGCAAGACGCAACATCCGCATACCGGCTTGATAGGATGCCAACAGGCCGCTGTCTGCCATGGGCGCAGTACGTGACGCGTCCCGGCGGATAAGCTCCAGCAACTCAGCCGTAGGGGCGGCATCTGTTATCAGGCTGTCTATCCGCTGCAACATAGGCATCGCAGCCAGCGGCAACAACTGCAGATGACAGTCATCTGCCAACAGCAGTAACTCCCCTTGGGCTTCACCTGAGGCAAAGCTCAACTCGAAATTCTCCCGGGTGCTGGCGTCAAACCTGTCACCATTGAGCTTAAAGAAATGCTCCCAGAAGCGCCGTCTGGCATCCACCGAAGGCAGGCGCTGCTGCACTTCCTCTCTGTGCTCGGCGATAAAATCCAGCAAAGGGCTGAGGGTCGGTGGCAGCAGAGTTTCAAGTTTGGCTCGCAAGTCTCTTGCAAACACAGGCGCGGCGCCTGCTGTGCTGATAGCCATTACCAGTCGCCCTCTATCGACGATTGAGGGGGTGATAAAATCACACTCGGATGGGGTATCGACCACATTGACCCATACACCAAGCTCGCGCGCCTTGGACGCCAGTGTTTGGTTCAGATGACTGTCGGCTGTAGCCAGATAAACCAGCTCCCGCTCGGCAAGATCCCGCTCCTCCACGCCCCGGCGCGACAGCCAAATTCGGCCACTGGCCGCATAGGCTTCCACCTCGGCGCTCACCTTGGGCGCCACAACGTGAATTTCGGCTTCGGTTCTGGCCAAGAGATCCAGTTTGCGGCTGGCCACTTCACCGGCACCGACCAGCAGCACTCTTATCCGCGATGTATCAACAAAAAGGGGAAAATATTGCATTAATCCTGTACCAAAGGCAGTTCGTGGGCGCACCAGGCTCGATAACCACCGGCAAGCGAGGCCACATTTCGGTATCCCAGCTGTTGCAGGCTCAGTGCTGCCAATAAGGCGCGTTGCCCACCGGCACTATAGAGTAACAGTGCAGCCGACTTGTCCGGAAATCGCTTGGCAATATCACGCTCCAGTATGCCGCGGGACAAGTGTTTGGCCAGCGGCAGACGATCTTTGAGCCACTCATGATCTTCACGTACATCGATGAGTTGCCAACCGTCGTCCTGCTGATACTCTTCAATGCTCAGCTCACGGACCTGACCTCTTGCCTGTTCGACCAAGGCCATAAAATCAAGGCTGTTTGTCATTTGCCACTCTCCGGCTGTGCCAGCGATAACTTAATTATGGCACTCGCTGCGTTCGGCGCTGCACTGCCAACAGAGCTCAAAACTGGCGTCGTTGAATTCATGACATTGCAGACACTGCCACTGGGGTCTATCGGCATTGAGACTGGCCAGCTGCGATTGAGCCTGCTCCCGCTGAGATTCCGGGACCCAAAGTTCAACGGTTTGCATATCAACCGGCAACTCTCCCACACCGCCCAGCAGAGCTTCACCACGCAGTTCGACCCTCAATCCTGAGGTCTCAAGCATTCCCTTCCAGGTATGAGCCTGCAGCAGATTACCACCGGCTACCATGACTTTTCGTTCTTCCATGTTTCTTCCTACAACTTTAGGCTCTGCCGCAGCAGAGAAATTAAGGAATGGATCCTGTGGAAGGATCCGCTGCCCATGCTACTGATAAACGCCTGGACTGTCGAGTGACAGAATTAAGTGAATTTACTTTTTGATAACAAAACCGCAAATCTACACCAAAAACTGATTGGGGAGCCTGACTTCAAAATCGTTTCCAGCTATCCAGACACAAAAAAGCCACCCGCAGGTGGCTTTTTCAACTTGGGTTTATCAGGGCATCAGCGAGGGCTGATCGGCGCCTTCTTTCTCTACTTCCACCGGCATCATATGCTCACGATTGATCCCAAGCTTAATTGCCAGGAAGCTCGCCACATAGATGGAGGAGTAAGTACCCACCAAAATCCCCATCAGCAATGCCGTGGCAAAGCCGTGGATCAGAGTGCCGCCCTTGAGGAACAGCGCAACCACAGTAATAAGCGTGGTTCCGGTGGTGATAATGGTACGGCTCATGGTCTGGGTGATTGAGGTATTCACCACTTCCACAGGTGTTGCCTTACGCATCTTGAGGAAGTTCTCACGGATACGGTCAAACACTACGATAGTATCGTTGAGCGAGTAACCCACCACGGTCAGCAAGCCTGCCAGTACCGTCAGGTCAAACTCCAACTGCAGGAAGGAGAACAAGCCCAGTGTCACTATCACGTCGTGCGCCAATGCGGCAACCGAGCCCATGGCCAGACGCCACTCGAACCGGAAAGAGACGTAGATAAGAATACAGATAAGCGCAACCAGTACCGCCAGGCCGCCCTGCTCTGCCAATTCCTTACCGACCTGAGGGCCGACAAACTCTACACTCTTTTGCTGCACAGCCGGGTCTTGTTTGGCTGCAGCGGCGAAGACTTCCTTGACCTGAAGGTCGCTCTTGATGCCTTCTCGCACCTGCAGGCGCACTACCACATCGCGGCTGGAGCCGAAGTTCTGTACCACGGCGCCCGAGGTCAGCTCAGTGTCCAGGGCAAGACGCAGCTCGTCCAGGTTAGCGGGTTTGCTGAATTCCATGATGACAGAGGTGCCACCGGTGAAATCCAGTCCCCAGTTGATCCCCTTGGTTGCCAGGGAAGCCAGGGAAGCCACTACCAGCACTGCCGACATAATACTGATGGGCAGAGCGTGACGCAGGAAGTTGATAGAGCCTTTAAATGATAAAATCTGCAACATAATCAGCTTCCTCAGATCGACAGTTTTTTCACGCGCTTGCCGCCCCACATGGCGTTTACAATCGCCCGGGTGCCGACAATAGCGGTAAACATGGATGTCGCGATACCTATCATCAGGGTCACGGCGAAGCCTTTAATGGCGCCGCTGCCCACTGCGAACAGGATAAGTGCGGTGATGAAGGTGGTAATGTTGGCATCGGCAATGGTGGAGAACGCGTTGCCATAACCTTCATGAATAGCCTGCTGAACACTGCGACCTGCGCGAAGCTCCTCACGGATACGCTCATAGATAAGCACGTTGCCATCCACCGCCATACCCACTGTCAGCACCATACCGGCGATACCCGGCAGAGTCAGTACTGCGCCTGGGATCATCGACATCACACCAACAACCATGATCAGGTTGGCACACAGCGCCAGGTTGGCAATAACACCAAAGGCGCGGTAGTAGATCAGCATGAAGATCAATACCACTGCCATACCCCAGAGCATCGCCTGCATCCCATTTTCAATGTTTTCGGCACCCAGGCTTGGGCCTATGGTGCGTTCTTCCACTATGGATACAGGTGCAATCAGCGCGCCGGCACGCAGCAGCAACGCCAGGTTCTGGGCTTCACCATGAGACAGACCCGTGATAACAAAGTTACGGCCGAGGCGAGCCTGAATGGTTGCGACAGAGATCACTTCCTCTATCTTATCCATCTTCACGCTGCCGTCAGGGTTACGCTTGCCGCTGTCCTTATACTCGATGAACAGGGTCGCCATCGGTTTGCCGATGTTGTCCTTGGTCACGTTGGAGAAGATACTGCCGCCCTTGGCGTCTAGGCTGATACTCACCTGAGGCCGGCTGTATTGGTCAAAGCTTGGCTGAGCGCCGGTAATATGATCACCGGTCAGCATCACTTCTTTCTTCAATACGGCAATACCGCCTTCACGACGAGGATACACCTCGGAACCGGGTGGTACCCGTCCCGATTGCGCCGCGTTCATGTCGGCTTTCTCATCGACCATATGGAATTCAATGGAAGCGGTCGCCCCGAGGATCTCTTTGGCGCGAGCCGTATCCTGTACCCCAGGCAGTTCAACGATAATGCGCTCGGCGCCTTGACGTTGTACTACGGGTTCAGCAACCCCAAGTTCGTTCACCCGGTTACGAATAGTGGTGATGTTCTGCGACAGAGCGTCTTCTTTCACCTGCTTGAGGTAGACTTCGCTCATGGTGGCCATCAGGGCAAAGTTGCTGCCCTCGCTGGCATCGCTGAATACCATATCGTTGGAGCGACTTTTGAGGAAACTCTCGGCCTTGGCCAGGTTCTCGGCATCGCGGAACTTGATCTCAATACCTTTGGCCGTAGCCTTGACACCCGAGTAGCGGATCCCCTCTTCCCGCAGCTGACTGCGGAAATCGGCGATCTTGGCTTCTTCCATCTTGCGAATGGCTTCGCCCATGTCCACTTCCATCAGGAAGTGCACACCACCACGAAGGTCAAGACCCAGTTTCATCGGTGAACCACCGAGAGACTCGAGCCAAGCCGGTGTGGCCGGTGCCAGGTTCAACGCCACGCTGAACTTGTCACCCAAGGCTTCGGCTATCGCTTCTTTGGCCAACAACTGCTGTTCGGCATTGTTGACTCTGACGAGTAACTGACCGTTTTCCAACTCGGAACGCTTGACACCTATCCCCTTGCTTTGCAGCAAGTCGTTAACCTGTGTCTGGGTAGTGACAGTCACATCCGCACCGCGGGTGCCCACCACTTGTACCGCGTGATCCTCACCAAAGAGGTTAGGTACGGCATAGAAAGCCCCGATGGCGATGATAATCACCACCATCAGGTTCTTCCATAAAGGATACTTATTTAACACGCCTCAGCCCCCTTGGCTTATAGCGACTGGATAGAGCCTTTTGGCAATACCGCCGCGATATAATCTTTTTTGATGGTGATCTGGGTGCTGTCGTTCAGGCTCAGCAGAACATAATCATTCTCGTCGCTGATCTTGGCAATTTTGCCTATGATGCCACCGCTGGTCAGGACTTCGTCGCCCTTACCCAGGGACGCCATCAGATTTTTGTGCTCTTTAACACGCTTGGACTGAGGACGGAAGATCATGAAATAGAAGATCAGACCGAAGATCACCAGCATGAACACCAATTCCATGGTACCGCCAGACTGAGGAGCACCGGCCGCACTAGCGTAAGCATTTGAAATAAACATATTTTTCTCTTCTTATCAGCAAATAAAATCAATCCACCAATTCAGGTACTTCACGGCCTTGACGACCATAGAAGTCCTTCACAAAGGCGTCTAATGTACCTGTCTCAATGGCGCCGCGCAAACCTTCCATTAACCTTTGGTAGTAACGCAGGTTATGTATGGTATTGAGACGGGCCCCGAGAATTTCATTACAGCGGTCCAGATGGTACAGATACGCCCGTGAGTAGTTCTTACAGGTGTAGCAGTCACATTCCGGATCCAGCGGTGATGTGTCGTCACGATGCCGCGCGTTGCGGATCTTGATAACACCTTCTGTGACAAACAGGTGGCCGTTGCGGGCATTACGGGTTGGCATCACACAGTCAAACATGTCGATACCGCGACGTACGCCTTCAACCAGATCCTCCGGTTTGCCTACCCCCATCAAATAACGGGGCTTGTCTGTTGGGATCTGCGGGCAAACATGCTCCAGTACTCTGTGCATGTCCGCCTTGGGTTCCCCTACAGCCAAGCCGCCGACGGCATAGCCGTCAAAACCTATTTCCAACAAGCCTTTGAGGCTTTCATCACGCAGATCTTCATAGACACTGCCCTGAATAATCCCGAACAGTGAGTTGGGGTTTTCCAGGCGGTCGAACTCATCCCGTGAACGTTTTGCCCAGCGCAGTGACATCTGCATCGACTTGCGGGCTTCGTCATGAGTGGCCGGATACGGCGTGCACTCATCGAAAATCATCACCACATCCGAGCCGAGCGAATATTGGATCTGCATCGACTTCTCGGCATCCATGAAAATCTTTTCGCCGTTAATGGGCGAGCGGAAATGCACCCCTTCTTCGGTGATCTTGCGGATATCACCGAGACTGAAAACCTGGAAACCACCCGAGTCAGTAAGAATCGGCCGCTGCCAGTTCATGAAATCGTGCAGGTCACCATGCTTACGCATGATCTCTTCACCTGGGCGCAGCCAGAGGTGGAAAGTGTTTCCCAGTAGAATATCGGCTCCGGTGGCGCGCACTTCTTCCGGAGTCATCCCCTTCACAGTGCCGTAAGTTCCAACCGGCATAAAAGCCGGGGTTTCGACAGTGCCACGGTCAAAAATCAATCGGCCCCGGCGTGCGCGGCCATCAGTTGTATCCAATTCAAATTTCATGACTTACCTCGTCAGAGAAACAGTCTGACCTTAATTACGCGGACTTAGGCCGCAGCGTATAGACAACAGAGGGTCAAAAAGGCAAAAGGTTCACCCTTAAGACAAAATACCCGCTCATTGAGGCGGGTATTTTAAAACAAAAGTCGTAATCAGTGAGCTTTTTTAGTCACAAACATGGCATCACCGTAACTGAAAAAGCGGTATTTTTCGGCAATCGCGTGCCGATAGGCGTTCATCACCTCATCAAAGCCGGCAAAAGCACTGACCAACATGATTAGAGTCGACTCCGGCAGGTGGAAGTTGGTGACCATGGCATCCACTACCTGAAACTCATATCCGGGATAGATGAAAATATCTGTATCCCCTTTGAAGGCCTGCAGTTCGCCTTCACTGGCGCGGGCTGCGCTCTCGAGCGAGCGCACCGAAGTGGTGCCAACCGCGATCACCCGTTTCCCGGCCGCCTTGGTGTTGTGGATTTTTGTCACCACCTCGGCCGGCACTTCGGCCCACTCAGAATGCATCTTGTGTTCCAGTACGTTATCGACCCTCACCGGCTGAAAAGTACCGGCGCCAACATGCAGGGTCACAAAGGCAATATCCACGCCTTTGGCTTTCAGCTCGGCCAACATACTGTCATCAAAGTGCAAACCGGCTGTCGGCGCCGCAACCGCGCCCGGGGTTTGGTTATAAACTGTCTGATAGCGCTCTTTGTCGGCATCTTCATCGGGACGGTCGATATAAGGCGGCAACGGCATATGGCCTACCTGCTCAAGCACTTCGAGCACACTCGGACCGGATACCAGTTCAAGTTCAAACAGCGCATCGTGACGCGCTCTCATCAGCATCTTGAAGCCGCCATCGAGTAAAATTTCACTGCCTTCTTTCGGCGACTTGGAGCTACGCACATGGGCAAGCACCCGCTTGTCATCCAGCATCCGCTCCACCAGGATTTCCAGCTTACCGCCGGTTGCCTTCTGCCCAAATAGGCGCGCCGGAATAACCCGGGTATTGTTGAATACCATGAGATCGCCTGGCTGAACCAGGTTCAACAATTCGGTGAAGCGGCAGTCGCTAAGGGCCCCGCTGTTACCATCCAGAGTCAATAATCTGGACGCACTGCGTTTCTCCATAGGGAACTTGGCAATCAGTTCCTCTGGAAGATCGAAAGAAAAGTCTGCTACACGCATGAATGGGCCTCGGCTTAGCTGGAAACGGCGGCTAGTCTAGGGATTTGAGGCGTTAAGATCAAGGCTCCAGCGGTTCGTTTGCCGTTTCGGCAAGGGGCTTGTTGTCATCGAAGGGCTCGCGCCGATATTCGAGTTGCTCGAACGGAATGTCCACCTCGACCCTGCGTCTCTGGGGCCGGGGCGTTTTGTTGATAAGTTTATTGAACCAGTCCCACATCATCCTTGATCCTCTGCGTCACCGAACGCTAAGCGTAGCATCTTATTTCACTGAGCAAAAAGAGAACATTCATCGAGGCGCCAGAGACTGTTTTCATTTGCCGGCTTGTCATGGTAACTTGAGGGCGAATTCGACACCCAGTAGCCAATATGAACTTCCTTGCACACCTGCATCTGGCCGATATCAGCCAAACCTCTCTCGGCGCCAATCTCGCCGGCGACTTTGCCAAAGGCAATATCCAACAGTTTCCCAAACATTTGCAACAAGGGCTCTGGCTCCACAGACAGATAGACAAGTTGACCGATAGCCACGAGTTAACCCGCGAGTTAGTGCGTACTTTCCCCAAGCCACTTGCCAGAGTGGCGCCTGTACTGATGGATTTGGCCTTTGACCATATGCTGGCCAAATACTGGGAGGAATATCATCATCAACCTTTAGCTGCCTTTTGCAACAAGGCCTACGAGAGCCTAAGGCAAACTCCCTCCCTACCCGAAGGCTTAACCAAACTGGCGCCTGTGATGGAACAGCAGAATTGGCTATTGAGTTATCAAAGCCGCCAGGGACTCAACAGTGCGGTGACAGGTGTGAGTCGTCGCCTTTCAAAACCTGAGCTGTTCAACGGCGCCCAACAGGCGCTGCAAAAACTCGATACCGAAATTGAAATCGCCTTTCGAACCTTTTACCCACAATTGATGGCTTACAGCCGGATATGGGCCAGAAAGACCCCGGCAGAATTTCTCTGATTGAGGCAAAGTGCCAACTGCCACGTTCGGTGAACCCACAAAGCCACTTTTGCCGGGCCTATGGCTTTGTTAGAATTGCGCCTTCACGAAGGAGAGTTCATGCAAGTTTTTGAGTACCGCCCACCGGCCCTGCCCTGGCTCGATATCCGCTATCTGGATCGCGATATTATTATCATCAACAAGCCATCCGGGCTATTGTCCAACCCTGGTCGCGCCGCCGTAACCCATGACTGCGCCCTCACCCGCTTGCAACGCCTGTATCCGGAAACCATATTGGTGCACAGGCTGGACTGCGCCACTTCAGGGATCATGGTTTTCGCCCGCAACAAGGCCGCCGAGTCCAGCCTCAAGACTCAGTTTCAGGAGCGGCAAAGCGATAAGCTATATGTGGCCGAGGTGGCAGGATATCTTGAACAGCCAGCCGGTGTCATTGACTTGCCACTGGCAGCGGACAAGGCCAATCCACCTCTGCAGCAAGTCTCGGAGCAAGGTAAGAGAGCGGTCACTCACTACAAGGTACTTGAGCACCGTGAAGATTCCAGCCTGGTGGCATTGCAACCGGAAACCGGCCGGACTCACCAGCTCAGAGTCCACATGCTCGCATTGGGGCATCCTATTTTAGGGGATGATTTCTATGGTGGGTGTGAGATTGAAAATGCCCGTCCGCGGCTCTGTCTGCATGCTGCCAGCCTGGCATTTTGCCACCCTTACTCGGGCGCAGAGATGCATTTTGTCAGCCTGTCACCTTTCTGACCCTTGCAAGGCTTGGTAAAGAAAGCCTTAGAAAAGCAACTAAAAGAAAACGCCCGCTTAGCGGGCGTTTTCTTTTCAAGACTTAATCAGACCGCTATCAGGCACTCATCACAGATTTGGGTTCCAGACTGAAGCTATCGCCTCCTTCGGTGCAAAACTGCAGCTTGCCCTCTGCGGTTAAAATAAAGTACTCACCAAACAGGTTACCACCCATATCTTCCAGACATAAACCGGCATTGATCTGTTTGGACCTCATCTCATCCACGCTGTGGCAACCATCGCTGAACCAGGTTTCCAAAAACAGCTTGCCACCTTCACGATACAGGGTCAGTTCTTCACCACTGCCGGGGCGACTATCCTGCCAACAACCAAGAAATTCTCGCTGTTGTTCGTTCTGTCGGTGCAGACGCTTGCGCTTTTCTACTCCAGACATATCCATACCCTTAAACCATGTCAGCCCAGCCTCTTTGGCTGACCCCAAATGCATGACATTAAGCATAGAACTCATAGTGCCCCTTTACCCGGCCAAAAGTAACAGAAAAGTGAAAAATTTGATTCCAAATCATTAAAAACCAATAAGTTAGAATGAAATCTCTCTAATGTACGCAGTGTAGCCCAGTGAAAAAATAAAAGTGTGATCAAGATCACTTATTGCGGCTAATTTAAGCAATTTATGAAATGACTCACACAATGCCCTTCCCGTCGGCCGTTTAAACGGTCACACCATGGCAAATGGGGCCAAAAACAAAGGGCGGCCCCGAGGCCGCCCTTTATCTTCAACAATATTTCTTAGGGAAGGTGCGAATAAGTCCTCGTGGCACTCTGGCTTACACAGCAATTGGCGTTCAAGGCATCTGACTGAAGGCATGCCGGGGCCTGTCGAAGTCAGATAACGCAGAGAGCCGTTTGCTGTGAAAGCCCCGAAGGGCGTGGCTTACAGGCCTGCCTGCTGTGTTGTGCTTCTTGCAAAGGACTAGGGCCATTTGCTGCGAACCACGCCTTGCATCCAGGCCTGTAAGTCGACGCAGAGCACACATGGGGCTTGTTCGCACCTTCCTTAGCTTAGCTTGCGCTCTTCGGCCTGGCAGACTGCCGCGGTAAACAACACATCAGTGGAAGAGTTCAGTGCAGTTTCGGCCGCATCCTGAATGACCCCAATAACAAAGCCAACAGCCACCACCTGAATGGCGATGCTGTCGCTGATGCCAAACAAGCTACAAGCCAGAGGGATCAGCAGCAGTGAACCACCTGCCACCCCGGAGGCACCACAAGCCGACACAGCGGCCACCAGGCTCAACAGCAAAGCGGTAGGCAAGTCGACACTGGTGCCTGTGGTATGCACAGCTGCCAGGGTCAGTACGGTAATGGTAATTGCCGCCCCGCCCATGTTGATAGTGGCCCCCAGAGGAATAGAAACCGAGTAGGTGTCTTTATGCAGTTTGAGGCGCTCGCACAAGGCCATGTTCACCGGAATATTGGCGGCGCTCGAACGGGTAAAGAAGGCGGTTACGCCACTCTCTCTCAGACAAGCGAACACCAGCGGGTAAGGATTGCGTCTTGTCTTGTAGAACACCAAGAGCGGATTCACGACCAGAGCTATGATAGCCATGCTTCCCAGCAAGACACCGAGCAGACGGCCATAATTGTACACTTCCTCAAAACCGCTCTCGGCAAAGGTCACGGCCACCAGACCGAAGATGCCTATCGGCGCCAAGCGGATAATAAAGCGCACCATCTGTGAGATCCCATGACTGACATCGGCAAATACCTGTTTGGTCGAATCACTGGAATGATGCAGTGCCAATCCAAGACCAATACCCCAAGCCAGAATACCGATATAGTTGGCATTCATCAGAGCATTGACTGGGTTGTCGACCAATTTGAACAACAGAGTATTGAGAACTTCCAGAATACCTTGCGGCGGCGACAATAACTGTTCAGGCGCCCTGAGCTTGAGTGTGGTGGGAAACATAAAGCTCATTACCACAGCTGTAAGTGCCGAGGCAAAAGTACCGAACAGGTACAAGGCGATAATTGGCCGCATATTGCTCTTGGTATTTTTCTTCTGATTGGCAATCGATGCCGCCACCAGCAGAAATACCAGGATCGGCGCTATCGCCTTAAGCGCGCCGACAAAAAGATCTCCAAGGAAAGAAACGCTCTTTGCCCATTCCGGAGCAAAGTGTGCGAGCCCCATGCCCGCGATGATCCCCAAAAGGATTTGCAGTACAAGACTGCTCTTGGCCAATCGGGCCAAAAGTAAAGAAGATTGGTTCATTGCCTGACCTGTCGTTATTATCTTTCTGGCACCAGTGCCACAGGAGTTACGTTTTTAGCGGATGAAACCGCTAATGTCTAGCTTTGAAGCCTATTTGTGTCGTCTGGATAACCCTGAGCACGCATTTTGGCAACAGTGATGTCATTTTTGACTATCTTGCGCAATTTGGGCGCCTCTGAGCATGGCATCAATAAGTTCATGGGCATCGAACTTGGTGAGGGCTTCGTTGGCACCTACCTGGTGCGCCTGACTGACACTGATCTCACTGGAAAGCGAGGTATGCAGAATAATATAAGCTCCGGCGAGTGCCGGTTTGTCTCTCACCTCAAAGGCGAGTTCATAACCATCCAGACCCGGCATTTCGATGTCGCTCACCAGGAGATCTACAGGGCGCTTTTCGGCCGCGGCCTTTTCCATGATGGCCAAAGCCTGAGCACCGTTTGAGGTGACTTCATAGGGGATATTTATGGAGTCCAGTGCATCGGACAGTTGCTTTCTGGCCACCTTGGAGTCGTCCACCAGCAAGATCCGCAGCGGTTTCAACCTTTCCCTTTGCACATCGGTCAGCATGGCCACACTCTGGGCCGCAATCGGGAAAATCTTCGACAGCAGCAACTCAACATCCAGCAGTTGTACCAGCTTATTGTCGTAGCGGGTCACCCCGGTCAGATAGGCATTGCGTCCCAGGTTATCCGGCGGTGATTCAATATCTCGCCAGTTACATTCGAGGATCTTGTCTATGCCGCGAACCAGAAAGCCTATCTCCATCCGCTGACAATCTGTGATGATGATAAAACAGCTCTTGCGCTCCTCTGCGGTGACCGGGCGATAACCAACGGCCGCCGCCATATCCACTACGGGAATAGTGTGTCCTCTGAAGTTTACCGCACCCATCACAGCTGAATGAGATTGGGGGATCTGGTTTAGTGGCATATAAGGTACCAACTCACGGATCTTCAAGGTGCCGATGGCAAACAGCTGGCTTGCCGACAGATGAAACAGCAGCAGTCCCTGAGATTGATTGGCCTTACTCTTCATAACAACACCATAACAGACAATAAGTTAAACGCTTCAGGATAACACAGGCTTGAACCTATGGTGGCCTACTGCAGTTCACAATTGCGACTCAATAGGCAAAAGGCTGAGGATATCGGCACTGAGACGGCGCCAGAAACCGGCGGCAGGCTCATTATAGAACACCTCTTGTTTGGCATCGTCGTGCCACACAAGCTCATCCTCCTCCAGCGCCAATCGGTAAGCATTGCGCAGTAAGGCGCCGCCCAGTTGCCGCTGCATGTGTTCGGCAAGCTTGGGCTGATGTAGCAGAATTCCCATTTCAGTATTGATCCAGGCAGAGCGGGGATCAAAATTGAACGAGCCGACGAACACATCTTTATCGTCCAGCACAAAAGTTTTGGCATGTAAGCTGGTGCGTGAGCTGCCGCGCCATGAAGAAGGCTTATGGTCAGGGTCGGCCTTGACTTCATAGAGGCTGACACCGGCTTCCAGCAGTTGCCGACGATACTTCTTGTAGCCGGCATGCACGGCCACTACATCTGTGGCTGCCAGGCTATTGGTCACCACAGTAACCTCAATGCCATTGGCTACCGCCTGTGCCAGGGCATCGGCCCCTTTGGCGGTGGGCACAAAATAGGGCGAGATGATCAGTATGTTGTTTTCAACCTGGGACAGAAAACGACCGATATCGGCCAGCATCCAACTCTCGGGCTCGGCGCTGCGCAGCTTATCGGGCGGGTCAAACAACACCTTGGCTTCGCCCCAATACCAGTCGAGTTGCTGCTGCTCCATGTTGGTTATCAACTGGCTCTGCAACAGGCGCTGATAATAGGGGTGATCCTGCATCGCCTGCTGCTCCTGCCGCATCTTGGCATCGGCCTGCAGCAGTTTTTCCCGGGTCAGACGCTTGGGCAGCAGCTGCTCAAGTGGAATGGTCAGCGGCGCATTCCAGTAAAGATCAAACTGATCAGAGATAGCCGGGACGGCTTTTCCTATGGCGAGCAAGTCAAAGTCACCGAACTCAAGTTCATCGTTGGCAGAAAAGTACTCATTGCCTATGTTGCGCCCTCCCACCACAGAAACCATGTTGTCCACCGTCAGCGACTTATTGTGCATTCTGTGGTTCAAGCGGGCGAAACTGAACAGCCAAGACAAGCCTCTGAAGGTGCGGGAATATACCGGGTTATAGAGGCGAACCTGAATATTGGGATGATGATTCAAGGCCGCCAGTCCGGATTCGAGCGGCGCACTCGTGGTGTCATCCAGCAGCAGCCTTACCCGCACACCGCGCTCAGCGGCTTCCAACAGTTGCCACACCAGGGTTTTGCCGGTTTCATCGGCCCGATAAATGTAGTACTGCAGATCGATACTGCTCTGGGCACTGCGGATAAGCGCCAACCTGGCAATAAAGGCATCGACACCTTCGGCCAACGGCAGCACGCCCGTCTGCGATGGGTGGATGGACAATTGAGGTTCCAGATAATCCAGCAAGACAGAACTCTCCGGCGTTGCCAGATAGCTGGAGTCGCTGTAAGCGGGATCTCGTGTCGGTGCCGAGCTACAGGCACTCAGCAAGGACAAGAGGATCAACAGTATTCCAAACTGTGGCAACATTTTGAATATTCTTCGAAATAGTGAAGAGTATTCAAGCATTAATTCGTTCCGGGATCCAGCATTCCCGCCTCCAGCTCTGGCTTGCTATTCCTGTAAAGCATAGAGCACATCGAACACAAACTGATCCCAGCCATGGGATTCAAAGGCAGCATCGGCCACCGCTCGAATACGGGCAACCGCATGCAGCGGTGCCACACCATGTGCCATCAGATAGTAGGCCAGCAACAGACAGGTACGGTTTTGCCCAGACTCGCAATGAACCAGTACCCCTAGCCCGGCTGCACGCTGGCGCTTGATAAAGTCGAGCGCCTTGGGCAACTGCTCGACACAGAGCCGTAAATCGGCATCCAGCGGGGTTTCTCCACTCGGCAAAGGGATACAGGCAAACTCAAATGGCGACTGAGGCCAATCGGCCGCCACATTTTCAGCCAGGGAAAGAATCGCGCCTATCCCGGAGCGCTGCAGCTCATCGAGATCCCAGTTCTGGCCTGCTGGGCCCCGGCTTCCTGCCAACTCTCCCTCTTCCAGCCAAAAGAGTGGTTGCATCTGTGTTTTCCTCAGTAATACGCGACTTCAATCAGGCTTCAGAATACCTCAAATCGCCGGAGGATTTCGTTGATTTATGCCAAAAGATTAACTTGGACGACCGGCTTCCAAGTCAAGCAGTTGTTGCTTCATGGCCAGGCCCCAGGCATAACCGGTCAACTTGCCATCCTTACCTATGACTCTGTGACAAGGCACGATGATCGCTATCGGGTTGGCGCCATTGGCAGTGCCGACAGCGCGGACCGCTTTCGGGTTATCAATCTTTATGGCCAGCTCGCCGTAACTGGTGAAGCTGCCGTAGGGCAACCCCACCAACGCCTGCCAAACGGTGCGTTGAAAGCGTGTCCCCTTGGGAGCCAAAGACAACTCGAAGACCTGTCTGGCGCCAGCAAAATACTCCAATAGCTGGCTCTTGGTCTGCGCCAATATCGCCTCAGCCCGCGCCTTTTGCGCCACATTCGCGCTCGCCAGCGGGATCCGGCGCTCTCTGTCATCCCCCGTCAAAACCGACAGATGTGACAACCCATGGGGCCCCGCAGCAAGCCACAGCCTGCCCACAGCCGAATCCATGATAAGCTCCGCCACCGGCACCAATTCTGCTGCCGGCCACTCTTTACTCAGCGATACGGCCAAGCTCGGTTTATCTTGTGTATTCATAGGATTAATCCCTTGATTTTATGGCTTTTGAATAGGAGTTTGACCCTGATGCCTGTCACCTCTGCAACCCATCTCAGAGCTCTTCATTCATTGCTATTAATGGGTTCTATGCCGACTGCCAAAGTTGTAGAGTAAGATAACTGCCCCAGGGCGACGCCGCTTCAGTGACACTTTGCAGTAACGCTTGGTAATGGGCCGCACTTTTCTTGGCGTCACTCTTGTTGTCCATACTTTTCTTGTCAGCACTTTTATTGCCTTTATGCTGACCAACTGCACCTTGTTTAGCCGAATCCGGGTTGAGTTGAGCCAAGTTCCCGTTAACCTCGGTCGAGATTGCCGTTTTACCAAGCAACGTGAGCAGACGTTTACGGATTATCAAGTCGCCGCCGAGCAACACATCAGGATCCGACAACCCGCGCATTCTGGCGTAGGCTATGGTCCAGGGGCCAATCCCTTTCAAACTGAGCCAAGCCTCGGGCTCGGTATCACCATGCTCAAGCTGAAAACGCGCCAACTCAGCCAATGCCGTCTTTCTGCTTGCGGGCATTTTCAACTCGTCAAAGTCCGCCGCCAACATGCTTTCGGGCTCGGGAAAGAAGCTGATTTCGCGCCCGGCGATAACTCGCCTCTCACCTCTGGCTGCCACCAACTGCCCCAACAGTTTTGTGGCTTGGGTAACGCTGACCTGCTGGCCCAGAACAGCCCGCACCCCGGCTTCAAACAGAGAGCCTACTGCCGGCAGCCTCAGCCCCGGCTCCCAACCAAAGGTGGAGTCTGCCAGTGTGATAGGTTGCAACACTTGCTCAACCTGCTGCATATCAGCGTCGAGATCCAATATCCTTCTTATCCGATTGACCAATACCGGCAACAAGCTAAGCTCGGCGCCCTCTTCCAATGCCAGGGTAACTGCGACTCTATTTTGCGAGGCCTGCAACTCGGCAAAAAACCAAGCTTTGAACCCGCCTTTGTCGCTGTTGAGTAACAGGCTGCGACCATAGCCCTGGCGGCCATCAAGTTCAAACCACTCCATGCCTGTTACCGCCCGCAGGCGATAGAAATCAAGCAACGCTTGCCAGGCATATGGCGGCCGGTAACTCAAAAAAAGTTGCAGCCTGTTACTGTCGTCCATTTGCGTATCAGCGCTGCGTCTGAGCGCCGACGGGGTAAGCTGCAGCTGACTCTGAAACACTTCGTTGAAGCGGCGAATGCTCGTGTATCCCGCAGCCAAGGCCACTTGCGTGATAGGGAGCCGGGTTTGGTGCAGCAACTGCTTGGCAAACATCAATTGCTGAAACGCAGCGTATTGCTTGGGAGACAGGCCCAGCGCTTCGACAAACAGCTTGCGCAGATAACGACTGCTGATCCCGAGGCGCTGTGCCAAGTGCTCGACACCTTTCGCCGACTCGCCGCTCAAGGCGCCCTGCTCTATCAGGGTTACCGCCCGCTCCAGCGTGGTTCTCGTGCCTTTCCAGGCACAGGAGCCGGGCGCGCTTTCCGGCCGGCAACGCAAACAGGGGCGCAAACCTTGATTTGCCGCGGCGGCGGCCGAGAAAAAGTAATCGACATTTTCCTCTTTCGGCGCCACCGCCGGGCAGATAGGCCGGCAATAGATCCCCGTCGTCTTCACCCCGATAAAGAAGCGGCCATCAAACCTGGGATCGCGACTAAGTCTCGCCCGGCGACAGGTGTCGGTGCTGAGCTCGGTAAAAATCGTCATCATCTGTTTCGCTATCGTCTATAACCTGGATGCAGATTACCCCGCGAACACGGGGGAAACCAGCGGAAAACGGAACTGAACCCCGAGACCAAACCCAAACTATTGATCCGGAATAATAGCTGCCCTACAGATAAAAATTGGGTATGCTGGAACGGCTTGAATAAAAATCACTCCAGATCCGCAAGGCCCGATGTCTGCCCGCATAACCGGGCAAGAATCATTCTTTGCCAAGAGATAAATCGCCCATAACAGTTTGCCAAGAGAAGGCCATGATAAAGACGTTGTTTTCCCGCTTTGAACACTGGACGGATCCACTGCCGGATATAGAACCATCTCCGCCGCCCAAAGGGCTCTATGCTTTTTGCCGCCACTACACCAAAGGTTTCGAGCGACCGCTGATATTGATGTCAATATTGACCGCAATTCTGGCCATGCTGGAAGTGTCGCTGTTTGGCTTTATGGGGCAGTTGGTTGATTGGCTGGTAGACAAGGATCCACAAACCCTGCTGCAGGATGAAGGACTCAAGTTACTCGGCATGACCTTGCTGGTACTCGTGCTCTTGCCTGTACTCATCTTGCTGCACGCCTTGATTGTCTACCAAAGTCTGCTGGGCAACTATCCGATGGCTATCCGCTGGCTGGCGCACAAATACCTGTTGAAACAGAGTGTTTCCTTCTATCAGGACGACTTTGCCGGCCGCATTGCCACCAAGGTGATGCAAACCTCTCTGGCGGTGCGGGAAACCGTGATGAAACTCTTGGACGTGCTGGTCTACATAATGGTGTATTTCACCTCCATGTTGGTGATGATAGCCAGTGCCGATATGCGCTTGATGCTGCCCATGTTGGCATGGCTTGCCATCTATATCGGCCTGCAGTGGTATTTCGTGCCCAAGCTGAAAGCCGTGTCTACCGAGCAGGCCGATGCCCGCTCAACCATGACGGGTCGAATCGTCGACAGCTACACCAATATTGCCACGGTCAAACTCTTCTCCCACACCCAACAGGAAGCCGAATACGCTCAGTCGAGCATGAAAACCTTCCTGGATACCGTGCACCGGCAGATGCGTCTGGTCACCGGAATTAACGTCAGTGTGCAGCTGCTGAACTATTTCCTGGCCTTTAGCGTGGCAGCCGTATCCATCTGGCTCTGGAGCGACAGTGCCATCAGTGTCGGCGCCATAGCGATTGCCGTCAGCCTGGCTCTGCGCCTCAACGGCATGTCGCAATGGATAATGTGGGAAATCAGCTCACTGTTTGAAAATATAGGGACAGTGGCCGATGGTATGAGCACCCTGTCCAAACCCACCCGCATTCTGGATGCTGAAGACGCCAAAGCCATTTTGGTTGAGCAAGGGCAAATCGATTTCGATAAGGTCAGCTTTCACTATGGAGAACAGAGCGGCGTGCTGGAAGGCTTGGATTTACAGATCAAGCCAGGTGAAAAAGTCGGACTGGTGGGTCGCTCGGGTGCCGGTAAGTCCACCTTGGTCAATCTGCTGATGCGTTTTCATGATGTGGAAAAGGGAAAAATTCTGATAGATGGTCAGGATATACGTAAAGTCACTCAGGATTCGCTGCGCTCACAGATAGGCATGGTGACTCAGGATACCTCCTTGCTGCACAGATCCATCAGAGAAAATATTCTTTATGGTCGTCCCGATGCCACGGAAGAGGAACTGGAGCAGGCTATCATTAAGGCCCAGGCCAGTGAGTTTATCGCCTCTTTGACAGATCCGTCGGGAAATACCGGGCTGGATGCCCAGGTGGGTGAACGGGGTGTCAAATTATCCGGCGGTCAAAGGCAGCGTATTGCCATCGCCAGAGTGCTATTGAAAGATGCGCCAATCCTGATCCTGGATGAAGCCACCTCGGCACTCGACTCGGAAGTGGAAGCGGCAATTCAGGAAAGCCTCTATCAACTGATGGAAGGAAAAACCGTTATCGCTATCGCTCACAGGCTATCAACCATAGCCGCTATGGATAGATTGATAGTGCTGGATCAGGGCAAAGTCGTCGAACAAGGCAGCCATCAGGAACTGATCCGCAGCAAAGGGATTTACGCCCAGCTGTGGGCCCACCAAACAGGCGGTTTTATTGGTGTAGACTAAAATATCTATATACCGCCCTGCTTTTCAGCATAGAACAACATTCCAGGAAGCCATCGCGGCTTCCTGTTTTTTAAGCCTTCCATGTAAAGAGACACTTACCTTGACTAACTGCGACTTGCTTACTCGAGTAGCGACTTTTTACTCAAGTAGTAACTCGGCGGGTATCCGGGCAAAACAATCTGGCGTATCGGTAGTGAAGCCTGAGCCTGATAAGAGCAGTTAATAAGATCTGCATTTTGGGGCCATGTCTCGATACATGGTTGGATAAATACTCTAACAATCCATTCGGGGTTAGAGCGTGCTGTTTTGATAGGAAGCAAACGTTGAAGGACAGATAACAAAAAACCACCCTGAGGTGGTTAGTGTTTCTCTTGAAGGAGAATCTTTGGTGGAGCTAGACGGGATCGAACCGTCGACCTCTTGCATGCCATGCAAGCGCT
>NZ_JAPEHY010000011.1:0-114689 GCF_028823715.1 Shewanella sp. K8 | reverse complement strand
ATGGTTTGCTCAGGGGTGAAGGCTGGGTCAAAAACCGCAAACGAACCTATCGGCTTTATACGGAGGAAGGCTTGCAGGTCAGGACGAAGAAACGCAAGAAGCTAACCCGGCCAAGGCAGCCCATGGAGGTGCCACCAGCCCCCAATCAACGTTGGTCTATGGACTTTGTGTCAGACCAACTCAGCAATGGTCGTCGCTTTCGGGTACTGAATGTCGTGGATGATTATTCGCGGGAAATGGTTGGTCAATTAGTCTCTGTGGCCATTAGTGGTAGGCAGGTCGCCAGATTCTTGGACCAATTGATGGAAGAGCGAGGCAAACCCAAGAAGGTTACTTGCGACAATGGGACAGAATTTACCAGCAAGGCAATGTTCTTCTGGAGTAAGGAAACGGGCGTCACACTTGGCTTTATCCAGCCAGGAAAGCCGACGCAAAATGCCTTTGTGGAAAGCCTGAATGGCAAATTCAGGAACGAATGTCTGAACCAGCACTGGTTCAGAACCTTAGACGAAGCCAGATACGAAATCGAGCTATGGCGTGAACACTACAACCATGTTCGCCCTCATAGTTCACTGAACTATATGCCGCCTGTTGCGTATGCCAAGCAAGCAGCATAAGCTGGAAAATCTCATCAAGAGATTGGTACTAATCTCGGGGAAAGGTCAGGGCCTATCAAAGCCGGATAACACAGAAAGCCAATTGCTGTAAAGCGACGCAGAGCACGCATGGGACTTGTTTGCACCTTTCCTAACGAAGCTTATATAGTATTTAAAAGAAAATTAAGCTATCCACATAGTTTCAACGACCACTGATTAGAAAGGAAATAAAATGATAAATAGAGTGACAAAACTTCTGGCTATGGTACTCGGATTCTCCGTTCATTTTGCTATGGCAGAAACACCTGCTGCAAATATCCAGTCGATAACGGATGAAGTAGACCAACAAGCCGATATGTTGATGGAAAAGTACCATATCCCCGGCATGGCTATCGCCATTAGTATTGGTGGAGAACAGCATTTTTATCACTATGGCATGGCCGATGTGAATGCCGGCATTAAGGTATCTCAGCACACCTTATTTGAATTGGGCTCTATCAGCAAAACCTTTACCGCCATATTGGGTAGCTATGCACAAAACCTTGGAGCATTTAGCCTGGAAGATAATGCAGCCAAGTATGTGAAAGTATGGGAAGGGACTCCGATTGGTAATACCAAACTTATCAATCTCGCCACTTATACAGCGGGAGGGTTGCCGCTGCAGTTTCCCAATGAAGTCACCACCAATGATGAGATGCTGGCTTACTACAAAGCCTGGCAACCTGAATTTGCCGCCGGAACCCATAGACTGTATTCAAACCCCAGCATAGGTTTGTATGGCTATCTTGCTGCGCTGAGCATGAAACGTGAGTTTTCTGAGTTGATGGAGCAAACTGTCTTGCCTCAGTTGGCAATGAACAACACCTTCGTCAAGGTACCCGATAACAGAGTGGCGCAATATGCCTTTGGTTATAATGCAAAAAATGAGCCCGTACGAGTGTCACCAGGCATGCTTGATGCCGAGGGTTATGGCGTCAAATCCACCAGTGCCGATATGCTACATTACCTCGAGGCCAACATGGGGCTCAAGCCTTTGTCACCTCAAATAGCTGCAGCCATCAAAGAGACTCACAAGGGCTATTATGACACAGCCAGCTTCACCCAGGCGTTGGGCTGGGAGATATACGAATATCCACTGACCTTGAGTAAATTACTTGAAGGAAACTCAAGAGAAATGGCATCGCAACCAACAAAAGTGAAGGCCAGCGACGATATCGTTGAAAAAACGGGGGAAGTCTGGATAAACAAAACCGGCTCCACCGGCGGTTTTGGTGCTTATGTAGCTTTTATTCCGGCCAAAAAACTGGCCATAGTGATGTTGGCAAATAAGAGTTATCCCATTAGCGCACGGGTTGAAGCTGCCTATAAAATACTTGCAGCAGCACAGGAATGATGAGCATTTTAATATTTCCATACAGAGAAGGTTCGTATCTCATGCCGGCGGCTATGAAGCGTAAAAATTATTAATTTCCAAGCTGGCACTTGCTTTCGCAGGCAACAAAAAGCCAAAGATGCGCCATTAAATTTAACACAAGACAGTATTAACCATTGAATAAATATTGTTATTACAAATCCAGAATCGACATTAAAAAATATATGGCTTGTTAGATGCAAATGTAACTCCAAGGTAAATGGAGATTTGAAATCAGCGGGCTTTCATTCAGTTAAACAGAATTCCAGAGTATCTATTATGAGTAACAAACATTGGTCAAAAGTGACCTTACTGCATGAAGCGGTCACCAACCCCAACATCACTATCAAGGGTAAACACAGTTATTACAGTGACTGCTGGGACTCGGGCTTTGAACAATCCGTCGTACGATATCTTCAAGGGGATGAGATCAGCCGCGATTGGGAGTTGGCATGGACAATCGATAAACTCCATATAGGTGACTATGTTTGCATCGCCCCGGAAGTAGTTATCTTGATGGGTGGAAACAGCACTCACAGAGCCGATTGGTTTTGTTTATACCCATTTATGGACTTTATCGAAGATGCCTATGTCGGCAAAGGTGATACGCATATTCATGATGGGGTATGGCTGGGCATGAGATCCATGATCATGCCTGGTGTCACCATTGGCGAAGGTGCTATTGTTGCTGCAAACAGTGTTGTCACTCACGACGTTGAGCCGTACAGCTTTGTGGCTGGCTCGCCTGCCAAAACGGTGAAATATCGCTTTGATAAAGCCATTATTGAAGAACTTCTGGCTCTAAAGATTTATGACTGGCCCGAAGACAAGTTTAATCACCTTAAACAATATCTTTGCGCAAATGATATTGACGCCCTGAAGCAAGCCAGTGCTCTTTACGATAACGACATTCTGGAAGCTGATTAAGCGGTTATCTCAAGTTGCCGACTGAAGCTTGCCTAGTGGCTCAGCAAGCCATACTGAAGCCCCGGATTCGTTCTATCTCAGTCAGGGTATTCGAGTTATCGCCAGCTCGGCGCTTATGTTTGAGCTGGCGACTTTGCCAAAAGGCGAACGGCTATGACTTACCGTCACAAATTTGTTGCCCTTCCTGCGGCTTTTTCAATCAGCATTGAGGAAGTTAACAATTGCGGCAATACTTGTGGCTGCAGGTTCCCTCTTTGATACCAAAGATATAAGGGCACACCAGAGCGGTGATGTTTTGCCAGAAAGCCAGTGATCTCTGGGTCACCATTTGTCCAGTCCCCCAACATCACCGCCGTATTGGCACGGGAAAAAGCCGCTTGGGTTTCCTGCCGCTCAATGGCTGTCTTCTCATTCACTTTACAGGTTAAACACCAGTCGGCACTGAAATAGACAAAGACATCCTGATCTTTTACCAAGGCCGAGAGAGTTTCTTCATCGAACGCCATGGTGCTCTCTGCATCTGTGACAGTTGCCTTGGTGCCACTTCCGGGAGCAACTGTCGTCAGGGAGCCGCCGCTAATGACTAACACCAAAACCAGTGGCCACCAAGGTTTTTGACGCCCGGTCTGTTGGAACAATCCAGTAAGCCATAATCCCAAACTCAGTAACAACACCAACAGCAACGCAGTAAACACATATTGGCTGTTAGACTGTTGCATCAATACCCAAACCAATCCCAGAGCCGTTAAGAACATGGGCACAGCAAATAAACGTTTTGTCGTCACCATCCAGGCGCCGGGTCTGGGCATACGTTGACGCAATGCCGGAACAAACCCCACCAGTAAAAAGGGCAAAGCCATGCCCAACCCCAATCCGGCAAACACCATCACCCCTATGCTCGTCGGCAACACCAGGGCGGCGCCCAGCGCGGTGGCCATAAAGGGCCCGGTACAAGGGGTTGCCACGAATGCAGCCAGCACTCCGGTCCAAAAATCTCCCACCGCCCCAGGCTTATGCTGCAACCGACTACCCGAACTCAGGGTACCCAGTTCAAACAAACCGGCCAAATTCAGCCCTATGGCCATCATCAACAGAATAAGCGCTACTATGATTTCCGGTCGCTGCAATTGAAACGCCCAGCCCACTTGATGGCCAAACTCCCGCAACATTAAGATGAAGGCACCGAGGAGAAGGCACGCCAGCACAGCCCCAAGGGTGTAAGCCACTGCCCCGGTTCTGGCCACACGCTCATCACTCAAATTGGCAAGGCTCAGCACTTTCAAACTCAGAATGGGAAATACGCAGGGCATCAAATTCAGCAAGAATCCACCCAGTACCGCCCCGAGTACGGCAATCAGAGAGGTGACGAGCAAATTGCCGGGTTGCTCGGGCGGCAAACTCACCTGGGTTGGAAACACCAAGTCGCCCTCCGGTTGCCGGACAGCCTTGACTCTGATTGCCAGCGTCTCATTCAAGGAAAGCACCCCGTAAAAGTCGCTGACATTGCCCTCAGTGGCAACGGTTTGCATAAAGAGGCGATCGCCCTTTCGAACAAAGGATTGTGATGCCGTGTTGGATAGCACCCCGTTCACCTCGGGGTAAAAGTGCGGCTCCTCGGCCAGAGTGATAGATTCAGGTAACGGCAGCGACAATACAAACTGATCCTTGTGAACAGTAAAATCTGCCGACGCCGCGGCAGGCCTTGGTATCAACTGTCGCCATGTATTAAAGGTCTCAAGATATTTCTTGGACGCTCCCTTTTCCCCAACTTTGAACCGGGTTTGTAACCGCTGCTGCTCGGGCACGCACAACTTGGGACTGCACACCAGATAGCGAATATCCACGGCGAGGGTGATAGGTGTGCCCGCCGCAATATCATCAGCAATAACCAATGGTGCCAATAAGGCATAGTCGCCGTGATAGATGTAATTCATCAGGTCACTTGCCAGCAACTGCTCGGGAGCGGGATATTGCAGCTCGCCAACCGTTACCCCTTCAGGCAGATGCCATTGCAGCTGCTGCGGGAACCCGGCGTCCCCAGGGTTTAACCAGTAGCCATGCCAGCCCGCCTGGGGAGACATACGTATTGCCAAGGTGGTTTCGGTTCCGGCCGCTGGCATGCGGGACTCAAGTAAAAGTGAGGCCGCTATCTTTTGACCTTCATCTTCATAGGCTTGCGCTGACATTGCAGAACACACCATGAGCAGGCAAGCAGTAATAATTTGCATCCATAACGAGGTGGTTTTCATTGTATGTTCTGCGCTCCAACCGCTTTACTTACCACTGAGTAACACCTGGAGGCGTTCGGCAAAGTCAGGTGTCTGACGGCTAACCTTTTCAGTGACTTTGCCGCTCTCATCGATAAAGACTATGGTCGGCAACTGGGTAACACCGAATTGCCCAAACAGGCTGCCTTCCTCATCGAAAACAATTGGCAAACGAGTTTGATAATTGGTTTGGTACTCGACCAAATCTGTCCGGGATGACCAGAGGTTAGTGGAAATATGCAACCATTGAGACTTGCCATTGGAGGTGGACTGCTCAACCATTTGCCGCACCAATCGACACGATTTGGCGGTATCCGGCTCTGATTCAGCCAGGTACCACTCACACCAGGGGGCAAAGAACACGAGCCCGGTAGCTTTACCCTGCCGGGTTGTGGACGGCAACGGGTAGTCAATGCTGTCAATCGACTTCAATCTCAAAGAGGCAAGCTTATCGCCAACTTCGTAGCCTGAAGCTTTTTCGGCAACAGTGCCGCTGAGCAGCGCCTTATTTTCACCTTTGTCTGCGATAACCGCTTCCAACGCCTGATGAAACGCCTCGTCATCCTGATGCCCCACATACGCAATACGGCCACTCCTATCAACCAAAAAGTGCTGCGGGGTTACCCTTAGCTTAAACGCCCTGGCCAGAGTGCCATCGTCTATGGTCACCGGCATGTTCAAACCGGCCTGTTTCACAAAAGCCCCGACGGAATTGATGTCATCACTGATACCGGTATTCACGGCGATCACTTGCAACTTCTCACCGTACTGCTGATAAATTTTTTCAAACCCCGGCATCTGCTGGCGACATGGAACACACCAAGTTGCCCAAAACTTGATGTATACAGGCTTGCTGCCATACAGCTGTTGTAGATTGAGCGTTTCTCCGGTCAGAGTAGTCAGCTCTCGCTGCGGCGCCGGTGTGCCAATGAGTTCGCTACCGGCGAGTTTGGCCCTTCTTTCCCCCTCGGCGGCAAAATCATCCTCCGCCGAGGCCTGCCCTCCAAACACAACAGACAGAAGCGGGGTTAAAAGACCCACAATCAATAACTTGGATAGCTTAGGGGGTAAATGCGTCATGCTGTATTCCCATATCAGGTAATGGCTAAATGAAGGCCGTGAGGACCAAGGAGGTTTACCTGACTGAGATACAAAGTCGCCTTGAATTGGTTACGCAATGAAATGCCAGGTATCACGGCTGCTGGAATATTAGCTAATGATGAGAAATGCGAATTGTAGATTTTCGACATTTCATTAAGATGCAGTGAGGGTTACCGTGTTTTTGCCCAGCCGAGCTTTGATATACCCGCCCCCAGTTGATGGAGCACAGTAATATGTCGACATTGCCACATCTTGGTTTTCAGCGTTATCAGCCCTGTGCTCTACTGCGGCCTTATATCAGTTGTTACTGGCAGATTTATAGACCAGCCGGTCCTGAATCACTATCGACAGAATTTATGCATCCCGAGGGAGGCACAGGCATCATCTTCAATTTTGGCGCCCCGATGCACCTTGATGGCTTGCTGCATAAATCGCTGTGCCTGGTGACAGGGCCCACAAGGCAAAGCACCAGATTGGAGTTGTCAGGTCAGGTAGATGCTTTGGGGATCCGCTTCTGGCCTGGCAGCGGACGCGCATTTTTAAAATCCCCCCTTTCGGAAATCTTGGGGCAAACCCTGACACCGGCCGACCTGTCTTTGGCGCTGCTCAGCGATGAACTGGCGCAGCGCCTGGCCATACTGCCGACAGCGCCGGAACGCATTGCGCTTCTGGAAACCAGGCTGATGCAATATCTGGCAGGTCATGAATCATTGGCCAAGGCAATGGAGCCGAGGATGAAATATGCACTGCACTGGATAATCGCCCAAAAAGGCCAGGGAGAGATCCGCAACTTATTGACCGAGATAGATATCAGCCAGCGCCAACTCGAACGTTTGTTCCAGCAAAACTTAGGCATGTCTCCCAAGAATTACAGTATCTTGCAGCGCACAGCCTTCGCCCGGGAACTACTCAAGCAGGAAACAGATAAGTCTCTTACAGAGATAGGCTATCACGCCGGCTTTTATGACCAAGCCCATTTCATTCGAGAATTCAAACAGGTGATAGGCATTACCCCTGGAAGTTTTAGAAGCAAGGCCCTACAGGGGCGATAGCACTGAAACCACCACATTTTGATAGCACTAATAAACTCAAGACTGTACATCTCCATCGATAAGATTTCCCCTGTTTATATGTTAATATTCCAGTCGACGTCCTGAAATGGTGTTCCAGAAGCACCGTCATGCTGGATATGCGGGTGTGGCACTTCAAAGTTGAGCTGTCGCCAAAATGCAAAAATTGTTCAAAAGACTATGAAGGAAGTACTTTTTGTTTTTTATCATACTATTATCATGCCTATTCATTAGAGAGTCCGGCATCAACACTTATGCGGTTTCGCAAGATCTTGTCAAAATTAACAATGAATTGATCGATTCAAACAAAGTGAATGGCGATATATTTTTTGATATAAGAAACTCATCTGAACCTTACATAAGGAGTTTAATGAAAAAACACAGCATTAAACGAATTACTTTTAGTAAAATTAACCAAAGGATATCTATACGGTATTCTTTTGGCGGGTGGGCGAGTTGGTTAATGCCCTATCGTTATTACTTATTTAGCTCCGACGGATACACTGAAGAATATCAAGTTAAGTCTGTTAGACAATCAGTGAAAGATGAAACTGAAGAGTTTTATCATTTCTGCCAAAAGTTAGAATATGAAAACTGGTTCTATTGTGAATCTCAATCGTAGAAAGCATACATTAATGATATTTTTACAAAAAACTAAGTCAGTTCACCCCTTTACTTACTCCTCGAATTAATGGTGCATACAAAAACTCCATCAGTCGGCGGGTACCCGTTTTAACCTCTACCATGACTGACATGCCAGGCTTTAACTTAACCCACTTGCCATCAACATTAATTTCGTCTGTCACCAATGATGCTTTAAGGGGAAACAATAGACTAAGCTGTTCGTGCTCTATCGCGTCGGCTGAAATATCAGTTATAACACCATAGGGTTATCGAACGAAGGACGCAATCATACGGCACACCAAAGTTACCGTATTGGCAGTAAAGAACCTTGGTTACTGGCAACCAACTTGCCTATGGAGGTTTTCTCTTCAACCCAGGTGGTCAAGCTTTATGCCAGACGGATGCAAGGAGAAGAAATCTTTCGCGACCTCAAACGACATGGACTCAGACAAAACTGCAACCATTGTCCAAACCGTTATGATGTGTTGCTGTTGATAGGCTTTGATGTATCGCTCTGGCTTGATAAGGAGACGCGACAACGTCCGGAATACTCAATCACATTTCCGCAGGCCCTAGGGTGAATTTCTTAAACGGGTTAACACTTCTGGGAGACCCGAATTATGAGGGGATCCTCCAGCGCCAGATTAACAGGCTAGTTGACCAATAAAATGCCGGCATAGTGAAGTGAGAAAGCCTACTAATGTGAGCGTTTGGTTATGGGAAATTAAAGCAGAACTATGGGGTCAAGGTTGTGGGCCGGATGATATAACCACCTGAAAACAAAAAACGACCCAAGGCAGGTTTCTGTTATCTCTATGAGAGATGGTAGCAGAGGTCGGAGCGACGGGGCTGGCCTTCCAGCCGATGCGCGCGTGGCGCAATGACCGACTCAGACCTGACTCGGGGCTGAATCTGACCTGAAAACAAAAAAACCGACTCAGGGTCGGTTTCTGTTATCTCTCAGGGAGATGGTACCAGAGGTCGGACTCGAACCGACACGCTTTTAAGGGCGGGGGATTTTGAATCCCCTGTGTCTACCAATTTCACCACTCTGGCACATATAGATTGTTTCGCGATGAAGTCTCATCGGCGAGTGAACGGCATTATACCTGTGCTCACTTCAATGGCAAGCGCTTTACGAGCCTGTTTGCCAAAATCCTGATCGGTTGGACAAAATTCAGTCTGACTACTGGGCTCCGCGGGCAATTAGGAAGCCTGTGTACTCCTTGTCACTGCCCTGAATATGGTTGATAAGCCAGGATTTGAGGAAGGTCATCAATTCATCGGCAACATCTTCACCACTGGCCACTCGTTTCTGGAAATCCAGTACCTTAGCCACTAATTGCTGGTGCTTAAGCTTGTGCTGCTCGGTCTGCGGATAACCGAAACGGGCAAACAACTCCTCTTCATAGGCGAAATGATTGGCGGTGTAATCCACCAGGCCCTGTACTATGCGTTTAATCGCTTCCAGGCCATAAGCTTCTTCCAAGGTGCGGTGCAGTTCATTGATCAGGGATACCAGACGTTGGTGCTGACGATTGATCTCTTCCATGCCGAGATCCAACTGCGGCCCCCACTCAACAAAGCGATGGCGTTTCTCCAACTGTTCCATCGCCCGTTTGTCGACATGGAAGCGCCCAAGCAGGGAACTGATCTCCTGCGACATATTGAATACCTTCAGGCTGGAGAGGTTGGTACTGTGGGTCTCTTTGGCATTCTCCACCGCCACTTGTGCCATTGATGAGATATTGCTGCTGATCTCTTCGGCAACTGCCTGTTGTTGTTCCGAAGCTGCCGCTATTTGATGCGACATATCTGTAATGCTTTCAATCTGAGCCACAATTTGCCCCAATGCTTGCTGCGCCTGGTGAGCCATAGCATGGGTGGCACTGGCCTGCTCGACACTGGTGGTCATCACTTTCACGCCTTCATCGGCGCCCTGTTGCAATTGCAATATCTGTTGTTGGATCTCAACTGTAGCCGCAGACGTCCGCTGTGCCAGGCTACGGACTTCATCGGCAACCACAGCAAAACCTCGGCCATGCTCGCCGGCGCGGGCACTCTCGATAGCGGCGTTGAGCGCCAGCAGATTGGTTTGCTCTGCCACTTGGGAAATGGTGTCTATGATGGTACTTATGTTGTTGCTGTCTTCCGCCAGGCGGGCAATAACTTGCTGAGTTTGCCCAACCTGAGCCGACATATCATCTATCTGCCGCACCACCTGCCTGACAGTTTGGTCGCCACTGCGGGCCGCCTGCCTGGCTTCTTCTGCGGCATTGGCGGCACTGGCAGCATTGCGGCTGACTTCCTGCACAGTAGAAACCATCTGGGTCATGGCGGTCGCTGCCAATTCCGCTTGTTTTTCCTGCTCCTCCACTCCGATATGGGCGGCATCGCTGATGGACTTGATATCCATGGCCACACTCTTCATCGCATCTGCGGTATTGACCAAAGACAGAATGGTGCGGCCAACGTCCTCTCCCATACGGTTGATACCGTGGACCACAGAATGGAACATGCCGGCATCCTGTTCCGACAACTGATAGCTGAGATCGCCTTCTCCCAGATGACGGGCGGCGTTTTCCAGGCGCTTGAGATTGGACAGTTGTCTGGCACCGAGCCAAGCCAGCACTATCAAGGCGACCAATAGAGAAGCAAAGGCGAGATAACTGGCGCCGTGTAACAGGCTCCACAGGGGGAAAAGCAACAAGAGCAACAGCGGATAAAACTGCCACTGGTTTAATATCAGTTTTAAAAGACCTCGGGATGTTTGCATCGCACGCTCCTTGCCAATGAACAATCGCAGGCCAAGCCACCCTACTCCTTTAGTGTAGTAATTAATATTAGCCTTTGATCCTATTCCCTTTAGGGAACACTTACGTTGCTCCTTAGCCGGCTAATTTAAGCAAAACATGATAAAGCTCATGTTTTAACAAGCTGATTTACCCGATTAACAACTCTGACAACATTTGTTGATCGAGATCAGCTCCGGCCGAAGCAAATTTGGTTAGTTTAGCTTTGACTTTACAAGAAAGAGGACTTCAGTGATGGCATTCTGGTTAGATCTAATGTTCGGAAACCCCATAGGTTTACTGTCGATGATAGTTATCTTCAGTACGATCGGGATCATCTCCTACATTATGTGGATGTTTATTGTAAAGTCAGCAAAGCCTTAGCTTTGATTTCCATGTTCTTTTAAATGCAATGACGTTTTTGAGTATTGCTTGGGCAGCCTGTGGCTGCCCTCTTTTTTGCCGTCTTCAAGCGGCATGTTTCCGCACTTGGGCAATACCATTGATAAATTGCGGTCTTGCCTTGATAAGATGCTGCAGCTCTTCCTGGCTGGGCTCTCCGGATGGTAAACGCAATACTTTGCGGTTCAGATGCTTACGGGCAGCCATGGCTATCTTGTACTCGGCTGTGGGGCCTTGAATGGCGTAATGGCGTTCATTTCCCAGGCTCTCGAGTATGTGAGCCTTGAGCAGTGCCTGCACCGGCGTTTCATTTTGCGGCAGAGTCAAAACACTGGCTCCCTGCAGGAAGAACTCCCTTAACAGGGCACGCTCGGCGGGATCCAGTAACCTGACTTTCTCTTCAATCATTTCGTTGATCCGGCGCTCACTCAAACGGCTTATCGCTTCATCCAACAACAGATTGACGGCCAGCGCACCAATATAGGCCAAGGCCAGCAGCAGTGTCAGGCCAATATAATGGGCATTGGTGTCTACCCAGGATTCCAAATGCAACAGGGCCAGCAAGGACTTTGGCATAAACAGCAGCAATGTGGTTATCAGCAGCACCCACAGTGTCAGTTGCAATGCAGCGGCCTTGAACTTGCCCTCTTTCAATACCTCAAGTTTCAGTCTCTTCATGGCTCTATCCAGCGTCAGAAAATTGTTCCAACCGCTAATCAAGCAAAACCAGTGCCAGGATTGCTCAGTGAACTTTGCCATCAGCGGCAACAAAAAATGCCGCGAAAGTCAGATGCGAAGCTATGCTTAAAGCTATCCACAGCAAGCACTTAAGATAGTTGAAATTAATGCCCGGTTTTATGCAGCAGCTCATCAGTAGTCCCATCGGCCGCAGGCTGACTCTGGCTATTATCCTGTTCAGCTCACTGATCACTCTGGTGACCACAGGTTTGCAGTTGGTTTCCGATTACAAGGGTGACATTGGCCGAATCAACGATGAGTTTGCCAATATTGAAAAAGCCAACCTGGATGTGCTGGCGGCAAGTATCTGGGTAATAGATGAAAGGCTTATCAAGACCCAACTCAACGGTCTCAACCAACTGCCGGATACCAGCTATGTGGTCATAGAAGATGACAGTGGTAAAGAATGGACCGCCGGCGAGTACAGAGACCAAGGTGTAATAGAGAAGCGCTTTCCGCTGGTGCACAAGACCAGCAGCCAGAATTTCAATGTCGGTGAGCTGAGAGTTCAAGCCGATCTCTCCAAAATCTACGACAGATTGGTGAACAAGGCCTTACTGATACTACTGGCCAATGGTATCAAGACCTTTCTGGTGGCCGGTTTCATTCTCTATCTGGTTTGGGCCACCATTACCCGGCACCTGTTGCAACTGAGTGAGTACTGCTCAGAGCTCGATTTGGAGCAGGATTATCAACCACTGCAGTTTAAGCGCCGGGACAAACAGGATGAATTTACCCAGGTTGCCCTGGCCATCAATTTGATGCAGCAACAGCTGCGCGCCTCCTTCACCCAGTTGAACCGCTCCCGCTACGAACTGCAAGAAGCTCTGAGTGACAGGGAAAGACTGTTGGAACTGGAACGCAGTTATAAAGATGAGCTGGCAAGGCAGGTCAAAGAACAAACCAAAGAACTTGAACAGTCGCTGTTGGTGTTGGAACGGGCTCAACAGGTGATGGTCGAACAGCAGAAAATGGCCGCGCTCGGCGGTCTGGTATCCGGCATCGCCCATGAGATAAACACCCCGATAGGTATCTGCCTCACCGCTGCCAGTAGTCAGCTGCAGCATATCAATGAATTGGTTGAACTGTTGCAAAACGATGGCGCTACGCTGGAAGAGCTCAATGCCATTCTCAACGAATATCAACAGAGCTGTGAATTGATCATCAGTAACATTACCCGCGCCAGTAACCTGATCCAGAAGTTCAAGGCGATTGCTGCCGAGCAAGGCAATGACGTGCACGAACAGATGCTGCTACCCCAGGTATTGCAGGAATTTGCCGATGCTGTAGCGCTATCTTTCAAGCAATTCCAGGTAGATGTGGAGATCCAGGTCGAAGCCGATCTTTGGCTTACCAGCAGCCACAGCCTGCTGAAGCAGATAGTGACCAACATACTTTCCAATGCCTATGCTCACGCCTTTGAGGGTGATACCGGCCATAAGATCAGCATCAGCGCACAACAGCAGGGTCAAGAACTACAGCTGGATATCGAAGACAATGGCAAGGGAATCGCCCCCGAGATTGCCGGCCAGATCTTTGAGCCCTTCTTTACCACCAGCAGACGAACCGGCGCCACCGGGCTTGGATTGGCGGCGGCCTTCAATGCCGTCACACTACTGAAGGGCAATATCACCCTTCTCAATGACTCCAGCCTCGGCGGCGCACACTTTCGGGTTCGCTTCCCGGCTGTGATAGAGTCCCGCCCCGCCGATGACGACAGGGTGGAACTCTTTATTTAGATTACTCGGCGTATCTTTGAGTGGTTAACCTGGCGATATTGATGATCACCTCTACCGCCTTTTCCATTGACTCAAGACAAACATACTCATGTTTGCCATGGAAATTGTGGCCACCGGCAAAGATGTTGGGGCAAGGCAGCCCCTTCCAGGACAGTTGCGCACCGTCAGTGCCGCCGCGGATAGGTTTGATATCCGGTGTTATGCCGGCCATCTCCATCGCCTGACAGGCAATATCTGTCACATGAGGCACAGGCAAGATGCAGTCCTTCATATTGTAATAACTGTCGCTGATGCTAATCTCCAGGCTACCGGCCTGCAGCTCGGCATTACATTTGGTCACAGATTCCTGCAGCCAGGCCTTGCGCTGCTCAAACTGAGCCCTATCAAAGTCCCTTATCAGGTACACCAACCTGGCTTCTTCTGTTTGGCCTTCCATGGATAACAGATGGAAAAAGCCCTGATAACCTTCGCTGGTCTCGGGTGCATCATTGAGTGGCATTCTGGCGTGAAATCTGGCAGCCATGGTCAAGGCATTGACCATCACCCCATAGGCACTGCCTGGATGACAATTATTGCCTTTTGCGGTGATCACCGCAGTGGCGGCATTGAAGTTTTCATATTGAAGTTCGCCAACTGCGCCACCATCGACTGTATAGGCCCAATCGGCGCCGAAACGCTCGAGCTCCAAGCCATCAGTACCTCGGCCTATCTCCTCATCGGGCGTAAAACAGAGGTTGATCTCTCCATGGGGAATTTCAGGGTGTTGCAATAGATAGTGCAGCGCCGTGATGATTTCGGCTATGCCTGCCTTATCATCCGCGCCCAATAGCGTAGTGCCATCGGCAGTGATCAATGTTTTATTGAGGTAGTTCAGCAAAGAAGGAAACTGCTCAGGACTAAGCGCTTCCCCCTGCTCCAGTTCAATGATCTGCCCTTGGTAGTCATCTATCACCCGAGGTTTTACCCCGGCGCCGGAGTAATCTGCCGCCGTATCCATATGAGCCAAAAAGCCGATTGCCGGCACCTTGGCAGTATTCGCCGCTAATTTGGCATAAAGGCAGCATGATTCACTGAGGAAGACATCATCAAATCCCAACTCGAGCAGTTCTTGCTGTAACTGCCTGGCAAAGGCCACCTGACCTTGGGAACTGGGAATAGACTGGGAGTTCGGATCGGCTTGTGTATCCTGTTTGACATACCGCAGGAAACGATTGAGCAGCGCTTGTCGCATAAGCTGAATATCTGTAGCGAAAAAGTGTCTGGATTCTAACAATCCAGACACCTGCTGCATTAGACTCAGATCATGTTTTGTGCTGTTTATTCAGGCTTGGGATTATTGGCTTCCTGCGCCAAGCGCGCCAACACCCGGCTGGCTGCCACAAAGCCAAAGCTGCCGGTCACCATGGTCACGGCACCAAATCCCGAGGAGCAATCCATTCTCATGCTACCTTCGACACCAACCTTGGTGGAACAGACACTGCCATCCGTCTGGGGATACTTGAGGTGTTCACTGGAAAACACGGCATCAACGGCAAACCGCCGCTGTGGATTCTTGCTGAAACCATACTCTTTACGCAGCAAGTTGCGTACCTTGGCCAGCAATGGATCCTGAAAAGTCTTGGCCAGATCCGTTTGCTGGATCTGGGTTGGATCTGTCTGACCGCCGGCACCGCCAATAGTCACCAACTTAATCTTATTGCGTTTGCACCAGGCAATTAAGGCCGCCTTGGGCTTTACCGCATCTATGCAGTCCACCACAAAGTCTATGCCCTTGTCCTGTGCCAGATACTGACTCAGATTATCTGCTGCAATAAAGTCTTCTATTTCATCCACCCGGCATAGAGGATTAATCGCCTTAATCCGCTGCGCCATCACGGCGACCTTGGACTCGCCTATGGTGTCTGCCAAAGCATGGATCTGACGGTTGGTATTGGTCACACACACATCGTCGAGGTCCATCAGGCTGATGTGCCCTATTCCACTGCGGGCCAAAGCCTCTGCAACCCAAGTGCCGACGCCACCTATACCTATCACCATTACATGAGCCTTGGAAAAGGCTGCCAGTGCAGCAACACCATATAAACGGGCAATGCCGCCAAAGCGCTGTTGATAGGCTTCGGACTCCAGCAGTTCAGTGTCTGTATCTTGCATAACTTGGTTCCCAATTATCTTCGGCGGCATTTTAGCCGAATACCCGGCTATCCCCAAGCCGAGTAAGAGAGTGTGTATATCCCGGGTATGTTTTGCTTGGGCTTATGGATATAAACGGCTTAGTAAATACAGAGCTTCTTTTAGGGATAGATAGGGCACCATGGAGTGAACCAGGACAGCTACTTGGCTATATAAGGCAGAGTTTGCCACTGGCCGGATTGGGTGCCTAAATGAGAACCAGAGCACATAAATATCATTTTTATGATGAAAAATTTCACTTTTATTAAAATTTCATCTATCACTAATTTACAATTTGATCCATTAAAAATAACCAGCTGATACAGTCCTTCATACTGCAAAGTTATCTTTTTATAGCGAAAAGATGATTATGCTGATTTTGTGAACAATGGCGGTTGAATAGTTTTTAACCGAAATGGACATTTTGGTCACAGATTAAGGCTTTTCCCACAAGAATGGGGCAAAAAGTTTGATCTAGGCCACAATCTTGAGCAAACAAAACTGTAAGAATCAGCGCAGCTTTGTGACGGACAGGATGTCCGCTACAAATCCAGGAACACTCGTTTGTTAAATAACCATAAATACATGGAATAGAACTCAGGTTCTAGGGAGCACAACACATGAAGAAGACCCTTATCTCTGCGTCAGTAGCAACAGTTCTGGCCGCAGCCTCTTTCGGTGCACTGGCTGATGGCCCAACTCTGTATGGCCGTCTGGATCTGTCTATCACCAACTCTGACCAAGGCGCCACACTGCAAACTGGTACTAACGGCGTAGAAGTAGGTGAAAGCGGTACTTACATCGAAAACAACTTCTCACACCTGGGTGTAAAAGGTTCCGAGAAGATTTCTGATGGTGTAGACATCATCTATCAGATGGAGTTCCAAGTAGAGAACACTTCTGGTTCTGGCGACACTTTCAAAGCCCGTAACACTTACTTGGGTGCCAAGACCAACTTCGGTACTGTACTGGCCGGTCGTAACGACACAGTATTCAAGCAAGCTGAAGGCGGTGTAGACGTATTCGGTAACACCAACGCGGATATCGACCGTATGCTGGGTGGCCAAGTTCGTAGCGGTGACGGTGTTTGGTACTACTCACCAAAGATCGCTGACCTGATCACTCTGAACGCCACTTACCTGATGGAAGACAACTACGCGACTTACGACGCGAACGGTAAAGAAATCGACAAAGACAACATGTACGCTCTGAGCGCCACTATCGGTGACAAGAAGCTGAAAGCTCAGAACTACTATGCTGCCATCGCCTACAACAAGGCTATCGGTGGTATCGATGCATACCGCGCCGTTGGTCAAGTTAAGCTGGGTGACTTCAAACTGGGCGGTCTGTTCCAGAACTCTGAAAGCATCGTTGACGGTTCTGACGACAACAACACTTACTTCGTGAACGTAGTTTACAACCTGAACGGCGTTAACCTGAAGCTGCAATACGGTTATGACGAAGCCGGTTTCGGTAAGTACTACAAGGCTCTGGGCGACAATGCTGGCACAGACATCGAAGTGACCAACATCACTGTTGGTGCCGACTACCGTGTAGCCAAGTCTACTCTGCTGTTTGCTCACTACGCAAACTACCAAGGCGAGTACAAAGACGCTGGTGCTAAGTTTGACCTGGAAGACGACAACGTATTCACCGTGGGTGTACGTTACGACTTCTAATCTCTGTTGAGATAGTGGTTATAGACACTAAAGGCGACCTCTGGGTCGCCTTTTTGTATGCCAGTATTCCTACTAACCGCTTGTTCCGCCTTGGATTATTATAATTTCCTGGGGAACTTATTTACGTTTCAGCAGATAGGCACTCTCATTGAGCCAAGGCACCTCTTTGGCAATGAACCTGGGGTTGTCGGCCAATACATCGGCTTGCTCCAGCAAAGTGACCTCAAACCACTGGCTCATATGCTCCCTTATCCACTCCTGAGTCACGCTGAATGGCGGCCCCTTGAGCATATCCTGCGGATATTCCAGAGTAACCAACAAGCCGCAACAACCCCTTGGCAGCAAGGCGGCCAGCTTGGCGGCATATTGCAAACGCATCTCCTCAGGCCAGGCGATTAGTGCCGCCCTGTCGTAGAAGGCACCTACCGACGCCAATTGCTCAGCCTTGAGCGCAAACAAGTCGCCCTGCAACAAGGTCATCTGTTCGCTGGAAAACGCCTGCAATTCGCCAAAGGCTTTCTGTTGATACTCAAGGCCGTTCTCTTCAAAAAACTGCCTGACGGCCAACTCGCTCAGTTCGCAACCAAGCAGATCATGGCCCTTCTCGGCCAGATAACACATATCCAAAGACTTGCCGCAAAGCGGGACAAAGACCTGCTCATTCCCCCTGAGTGCGAGTGTGGACCAGTACTTCACCAAAAAAGGGTTAATATCCTGCTGGTGAAAACCTATCTGCTGCTTGTGCCAGCGTTCATGCCAGAATCCGGGTTCCATCTATCCATCCTGTGTATCAGAAAACCTTGATACTCTATCGACTTGGACGCCGATTGCAAAGAGCCCAACAGCAACAGACAAAAAAGCCCGCCGCGGAGCGTGCAATGACTCCGGGGCGGGCAGCATCAGTTTTCAAGCTATTCAGGGCAGTCTGGCCAGGGTCTCCTGCACCTTGCGCAACCAATTACAGTTATCACATTGGCACTTGCGTCGTGACAAATGGTGCGGGCTCAGGCTGGAGTCGACAAAGTCGACGGCAATCAATAACTGCTGCTTCAACTCTTCGAGTGATTTCTGTTCCAGATCCACCAGTTCATCATTCTGGTTCATCCAGATACACTCCAATCCCTGATGACAAAAGTTACAGCGGTCGTCCACCGGATTGTAGAAACCCGCATGGGGACAATGACGCAATTCCATCGACTGTATCACCCTGGGACGAGCATACTCGAACAGTTCGATCAGCTCCTGCTTATCTGGCACTGACATAAGGCCTCCAAATCTCTTCTGCCACTGCGGCTTGTTGCAAACAGGTTACTCTGGGGAGGGCGCAATGAAATTGATATAGGTCAAAGTGCCGCCCAAAAGGATACGCTAGGAAGCCTGGTTCTGAGCTGGATCCCAGAGTCACAACTTGCCGCTGTTATCCCTTGCTGTTTTAATGAGCTTCTGCTTGTTGTTATTTTGTATCCTTGCCTGTGCCAATGGAGAAATCGCTTGCAAACACCTGAACTGCAGCACTTTTATATTTCTGAAGAGCAGTCCGTCTATCTGCTTAAGGCCGATGATGCCCGCAAACACAGGGCCTGGATCCGCCTCTGCCGCCAGCAACTGATCAAGTTGGGCTATGATGACCCGCAACTGATAGGCAAAGGCGCCTATGGTTTTGTGTTCGCCGGACGAAACAGCCATGGTCAGGAACATGTATTCAAGTTCTCTCGCATCACCCTGCCTCAGCAGGTACAGGACAGATTGGAAGAAGAGGCTTTCATGCTGTCTCAGGTCAATCATCCCAATGTGCCGCCACTGATAAAGTTCGACAGAGTCGGGCGCCAGGGGATCCTGGTGATGGCCAGAGCTCAGGGCCAGGATCTGGATCAGCGCTGCCGCCGCCAAGGCGCCTTGCCGGTGGCAGAAATCATGAGCATTGCCAGGCAGTTGGCGGATCTATTGCAATATCTTCGCAGCGGCAGACCCTTGGTACACGGGGATATCAAACCTTCCAACCTGGTTTATGACCCAGAGGAAGACAAGTTGTCTTTGATTGACTGGGGCTCGGCGGTATTTGCCCAGCGCGATGCCGACAACCGCCCGGTTGGCGGCAATGTGATGGAGTTAATGTCGAGCGATCAGCAGCATACCAACGCCCGCATGGGCGATGTTTACTTTATCGGCGATGAGCAACTCTCGGGGGCGCTTTCCAGCCCCAGGTTTGATGAACAGGGGGTTGCCGCCACCCTCTATGCGCTGGCGTCCGGTCAGGCCAGCCGCTTCGGTTCCCAGGTGATCCCGCCTACCAGCATAGGTCTACCGATGGAACTGGCCAGGATCCTCGAGGGGATGTTGGGCTCAGATCCTCTCACCCGCCTCAAGGCCGGCGACTACTTCCTGCGCAGCATGAGATACAGCCAGCATCTTTTACTGCCGCCGCTGCCACAGGAGCTGAATGCCGAGATCCCCGTCTGGGTACAGAAGCGAGCCCGGGATGTGGAAACAGTCAGCTACAGTTCGCGTAAGTCGTTTCTGCGCAGCCATCATCCGGACGCCGATGCCGAGGCTATTCGCGCCGAAGATATTCAACTGGAGAAGTACTACCGCAACTTCCTCGCCGGTATGGGAGACACAGAGAAGGGCTTTATCGCCGCTGTCGGCCGCCTGGGTCAGTATCCAATAGTGGGCGGTTTGGCGATTCATTGGCAGGAGACAGGCGTCTATATCGACTCCAACCTGGCGCTTTATGATGAAGAACTCAGGCCGGCATTGATTCAGGCGGTCAACAACATGGTGACCCTGGCCCGGGGCATTCATCGCATAGGTATCTTCAAGGCCTGTTTCTTCAACGCCAAAGATACCCTGCACCTTGAGCGCAGCGCTCCTTCAGAGCCGTTCAAGGCCAAGGCGGATCAGCTGCTGCCCTTTGAGGTGGGCGATGTGCCGACGCTCGAAGATCAATCCCGGCTGCACTCTTACTTTGAAGATGGCCGGGATCCGGATGAAAACCTCGAGCTGCCCGCGGAAATCATGACAGAGCTGGGCTGGCTCAACCAGATACATCACACAGGCTGTATCATCTTCGAAGCCCTGCCAACTCATATGAAGATCCACAGTTATCTGAGACTGCTCAACCCGAGAAAACAGGCGCAGTTTCGCGCCTGTCTGGACAGGATCCTCAGTCATGTCGACAAGATCCAGGGCCAGGGGGTTTCGGGGTTTATGAAGCTGCCCTATAAAAATACGCGCAGGTTCGAACACCTGCAGCGCAAGCCGGAACGCTTCTATCCGAGAAACCCCAAGAGCGGTGGTTAGCCGCCGTAACTGCTGGTCACACTCAAGCGGCGATCATTCTCAAGATACTCACGGGCCACGGCTTCCAGGGCTTCTCCATCCAGTTGCCCCAGTATCTGCCTGCGCTGCTGCCATCCCTGCCAGCGGCCCGGCCGACTTTGGGCCGTTGCCGCCAGATCCAACCAGAAACCGTTACTTCCCGGGGCGCTTTCAAACCACTGCAACAAGGGCTGGCGCGCGCGCTCCAGCAGATCGGCATCTATGCCACCCTTGGCCTTGACTCTGGCCACGACCGCGGCAAAACCCTGTTCGGCAGCCTTCAGCTTGGCGGCATCTGTGACAGTAAAGAGCCCCAGATAACCGTAACCTGTTGGATGCCAATCGAAATGATTGAAGGTATAAGGCGAATATCCGGCGCCGGCTTTTTCCCTGACCTCTTCATTCAACAGAATGCCCATCACCTGCTCGAGTAACATCAGTTCGCTGTGGCGTCGAACATTCTGCATGTCGGTGGTTGGCCACAGCCAGGCCAGTGCCGCCGAGTTCTCGGCGCCGCGGTGCAAGATTTGGCTCTGTGCCGGCACCTTGGGGAATACCGGCCGCTCGAAGGCCGGGGCCTTGGCCGGATGCCGCTTGATGGCGGCGAATGTCTCGGCGACCGCTTTTATCCCCTGAGCCTCATCGAAATCACCTACCAGCGCGATTTCCAGCATTCCCTTATCCAGCGCCGAAGCCAACACCTTGGCAATTTCAGCAAAGTCCCGCTGTAATACCTGTTCTTCCCGACCGTAACCATATCGGGGATCGCCGGGGAACAAGAGTCCGCTCAGACCATCCCAGAAGGCCTCTTCCGGATTGGCATTACGGCTCTGGCTCTCTGCCTTGACTTGTTGCCGGAAGAGGTTGATGGCTTCCTGTCGCCAACCCGGGGCGGTTAGAAAGGCGGCCTGTAGCCCAAGTTGGGTTCTGAGTTCATCGGCATTGGTATTGGTCACGCCGCCAAAGCCTTCAGTACTGACGCCAATATTTGCCGAGATGTTCTGCCCGGCAAAGATATCCGCCAGCTGTTGCCAGGAGTGCTGCTCCAGCCCGCCGTAAATAAAGGCATTATTGAACAGAGTGCCCAAACCTTCTTGGCGCGGAAATGGCAAATCACCGAATCCCAATGACAAGCTGACGGCCACATTACCCTGCTCAAGCTCGGTAGGTTTGAGATTGAGTAGAGTCCCATTGGCAAAACGTAACTGGCGTATTCCGGTATCGGGATCCCGCTTATCGGCCACTATCTTCCCGGGTTCACCAAAGCTTTGATAGGCAAACTCGCTGGCTTGTTTGGCCTTATAGGGGGTAACAGATTGCAGCAAGCTGTTCTCATATGCCGTCAGCAGTTGTTGTTCCGCCGCGGCCGGCGCCTTGGCACCGGAGAGATAGATCCAGGGTTGCCCCTGCCAAAGCTCAGTCAGTGTCTGTTGGATAAGCGCCGGGGTAATTTGCGGCGCCAAGGCCTCAAAAATGGCCAGCTCATCTGCTGGTTCTATCGGTATCAAGTCCTCGGCATCCATTGATACCAAAGCCTCGGCCATATTCAGGCTGTGAATGGTGTTACTGCCGGCCAGATTGAGCTGATACTGCTTATGTTGGCGTTTCAGTGCCTGCTGCAACTCTTCATTGCTGAAACCGTATTGCAAGGCCTGGCGTATGGTCTGCTCCAGCAATACCACACCATCCTGCCAGTTGTCTTCCAGGGTCGCCAGAGCCAATTGCACCCTTCCCGCAGTGCCAAACTCTTCCCCTATCTCAACGGAGGCATCGGTGAAACCTTCTTCGGCAAACAGGTGCGGTTGCAACCTCTGATAGAGCATATTACTCAGCAGCGACTCAAGCATCAGCTGACGACGCCGTTCAATACCATCAGGCTTTGGCTTTATGGGCGTCAGCACCCCAAGAGAGACTTGGGTCGGCAAACTGGGGTCGAAGAAAGCGTCCGCCTGAGGCTGCTTTCTGACTACAGGCGGAGAAAGTTTCACCTGAGCTGCGGCAACCGCCTGAAGGTGCGGCTTCCAATCGGCAAACAACTGCTTGATTTGAGCCTCGGTACGGGCGATGTCCAGGTCGCCGACCAAGATCAGCGTTGTCCGCTCCGGGGTATAGAAACGTTGGTACAAAGAGCGCAGCTTGGCGACATCTGCCGCCTTGATGCTGGCTACTTCACCGATAGGGAAACGTCTGGGCAGCAGGCTGGAGGGGTACCAGAAATGCAACTGGTTGCGATAGTTTTCCAGCCCGGCCGATGTGCGCTCCTTGAGCTCGGCCAGCACTACGGCTTTTTCCTGGGCAAGCGCCTTGGGATCCAGAGTGAGTCTGTCGGCAATCTCCCGCATCAACATCAACCCGGTATCCAGCTTCTGCTCATCCCCTTGGGTGATGTTGAACTTATAGACTGTTTGCGTAAATTCAGTCACGGCATTGGTATCGGCGCCAAAGCTCAAGCCGAGACGCTGCAATCTTGGGATCATATCCCCTTCAGGCACAGCGGCCGAGCCTTTGAACGCCATATGTTCCAGCAGGTGCATCAGCCCCTGCTCATTTTCCGCCTCAAGCAGTGAGCCGGAGGCGATCCGCATCCGCATTATGACGGTATTGGCCGGCGTCTTGTTGTCTACCAATTGATATTTAAGACCGTTGTCCAGTTGGCCCTGATGAATGCGAGGGCTGACGCTGAGCCCATCGGCCTTGGCAATGAAGCAGAGAAGTACTAATAAGCTGCCGAGCCAGGCTCTGAGAAACAGGATTTTTGGCAAAAGAATTCCCCCAAAAAACAGAGGTTCGGTGCAAAACGGGCCCGAACCTCTGGAATATGAAAGATGCCAATATAAGATATGGCATTAATTATGTCACATAATCAATACCTTACGACGTACTAAATCGGCGACCCCGGTGGTATTTCCGCAGGTTTGCTGATCACTCTGACCCCGGCTTGTTTCAGTGCCTGTTCAAGCACAGCTTGCAATTGTCCATAGTGGGCAGCCTTGTAACCTGAACTTCTTTTTTCCTTTCTGGGCAACTGCTTAAGCAGATAATCCAGCTTCATTCTCACCATGGCTTTGACTTCCGGGGTGCTGGCGTCACTCTCCAGACTCTGCAACATGCCGTCCAAAACCACCGCATTTACCCGCATCGCAATACTGGTCTGATCTCCCGAAGGCAGGGATTTCAGCAGTGTCTTACCCAGCAATCTGTCCAGCAAATCCTCTACCGAAAGCTGCTCTGTGTCTCTGGCAAAGGCCTGATCCACACGGTTGAGCCGCTCAGGGTTCAACAGCGCCGACACTGTGTGGCGACTGAGCACTTCTGCCATGGCCAGCTGATCTACGGCAACCCCCAGAGATGAGCCGAAACTCTCGCGGCTGCGGTAATAGTTGCCGGCCTTGGGCACCAGTTGCTCCAGGAGCTCGGTTGGCAGATAAAGCTCTCTGGGATCCAGAGTCGCCAACAGGGTATCGAGCGCCCGCTTCTGCAATTCCGGCGCAATAAAATGCCAATTACCGCTATCGGCATCGGCCAGATAATTATAGTCAATGCCGCCGACAAACTTGGCCGCAGCGCTGATCTGGTAACGATTCAACAGATAGATAGGCACCAGAGCATCACTTAGTTCACCCAAGGGTTGCCCCGGCAACAGCGCCTTCGCGGAAAAGGTCTCCAACGCCTGGCGCCTGACCAGCTGCATTCTGGCCAGCTCCTTGACAGGATCCTCGCCTCTGTCCCAAAGACTGGCATAGGCATGGGCGGCTGAAGTCGCTCGCGAGTCCCCCTCGCCTATGTATCTCAGCCCCTGCTGCTGCACCTCTTTGAGCAGCGACTTGAGCGCGGCCTGGGTTTGGGCTTCATCACCAAAGTCACCATAACCGTACTTGATGGCAAACTTATCCCAGGCCCCCAGCCCTTCGGCGTAAGGCTGGCTGATATCCACCCGCTTGCCATCGAGGCGCACATAGGGATGGGGATAATCCATCACAGAAGCGTTGTTATTGGTGGAAGCGGCAAAGTTATGGTCCAGCCCCAGGGTGTGACCGATTTCATGAGCCGATAACTGGCGAATACGCGCCAGAGACAAGGCCATGGCGGCTTCATCGGCCGCTTGCCTGTCTTCCCAACCTGCGGTAAGGCCACGGGCAATCAGATGATCCTGACGCACTCGCAGACTCCCCAGAGTGACCTGGCCCTTGATGATTTCACCACTGCGGGGATCTGTCACCGCCGCACCGTAGGACCAGCCACGGCTGGCCCTGTGCACCCACTGGATCACGTTGTAGCGCACATCCTGAGGGTCGGCGCCTTCCGGCAATAGCTCCAACTTAAAACCGTTGATAAACCCCGCCTCATTGAATGCCTGCTCCCACCAGCGGCCGCCTTCAAGCAAGGCACCACGGATAGGCTCGGGTACACCGGGATCCAGATAATAGGTAATGGGCTCAACCACTTCGCTTGGCTCAGGGCCGGGATTAACCTTCTGCAGCCGGTGGCGCAGCAAGAAGCGCTGGTTGATATCCTGATCTATGGCGGTGGCATAGTCCTTGTATTCATCGGACAGATAACCACTCATGGGATGATAACGACGCGCCTGATAACCCGGCTCGGGCAAGGCGATAAAGGAATAGCGCAGTCTCAGAGACAGGGCCTGGCCATCCGGGGTCACCTCGGCAACTCTGGCGCCGGCCTTATCACTGGCGAAAGTCAGTTGCACATCCACATCCGAGTTACGCTCGAACGACTTGACCGAGGCTGGCAACACCACAGAGCGGCTGGTGTCCAGACGATAATGCCCTTGGCCCCTGGCCGCCAACTGTTGGCTGATGCCGTGCAGGTCCTGCAACATCAAGTCATTGACCGGCACCAGCAGACGTTTTCCCGGCAGGAGTTTACCGCGCCAGAGCACAGATTCGGCAAAGGCTTCATGCACGGCTCTTTGCTCGGCTTGGTCGTCGGTATCGGCACGAAAACGGGTATTGAGCTGTTTGAGCAGAATATAGGGCCCCTGACGCTCAAACTGCACCATGCGGGTATATCCCAGTTGCCCACGGTCAAGCCCAATATCATTGGAACCGGCGCCGTGGGGCAAGCTGGAGAGCAGCAGCATAGGCTGGTTGAGTTTGCTCGGTTCCAGATACAGCTGCCCGGCTTTGGCATCATAAAAGAGATTGATAAAACCTTCGGCCTGAGTGCTTTCGCTGATGACGTCGGCGGCCTCCCTCTCCTGTGCCGCCTGCGCCAATCCAGGTACCGCGATCAGCGCCAGCAACAAGGTCCAACTTTGAGGTTTCATCCCATCTCCTGATTGTTATCTGTAAGTTGCCATTCAAGTTAAGGGATCGGCCGGTTTATCTCAAGTCCTGCCCACCCATTCACTCAAGGTATCAAAGAGTTCATTGAGCATAATGGGCTTGGTGATATGGGCGTTCATTCCCGCCGCCAGGCTCTTCTCACGATCGCCTGACATGGCGTGGGCCGTCATGGCGATAATCGGCAAGGTCTCCCTGTCGTATTTCTTGCGCAGTTCCCGGGTCGCCGTCAGGCCATCCATCACTGGCATCTGAATATCCATCAATACCGCGTCGTATTGACGCTGCTCCACCATATCGAGGGCAATTTGACCATTGTCTGCCAGATCTACCTCATAACCGGCGCTGCGCAGCAGTTCAGAGGCCACCTGCTGGTTGATCAGGTTATCTTCTACCAGCAGCACCAAGCCTTTATGACCACCGCTCTGATTGTCGGTAATTTCAGCCACGGTCGCCGGATGGGGTTTCTCGGCGAAGGCAGAGATTATCTCATCAAACAGAGTCGAGGCCTTGAAGGGCTTTTGCAGCAGCGCAAACACATTGGCATCTTCCACCTCCTGCGCCAGCGGCTCGGCGGCATAGGCCGTCATCATGATCACCACGGGGCGCTTGCTGATCCTGCCATCGGCCACCATCTCGTCCAGGGTACGGATCACCTCGCGGCCATCCATTTCCGGCATCATCCAGTCGATAAGCAGCAGGTCGGTTTCCTGTTTGCCCAGCTTATAGAGGGCTTCGGCACCGCTGGCGGCGGTGTCCACCTCGAAGTGGAAGTCGCGCATCAGGGTAGAATATATCTGCAGCGCCGTGGAGTTATCGTCCACCACCAGCGCCCGCAGGCTATTGAGCTGCTCCGGCATCACCAGAGGTTCAATCTTGGCCTCTTCGGCGATCTCAAAGCTGATGGTAAAGCTGAACACACTGCCGACACCCGGCTCACTCTGCACCTGCATCTTGCCGCCCATCATGGACACCAGATGCTTACTGATGGACAAGCCAAGGCCGGTGCCGCCATATTTGCGGGTGGTGGAGCCATCCGCCTGGGCAAAGGCGTCAAACAGTATCTCCTGTTGCTCCTTGCTGATACCTATGCCGGTGTCCCGAACCCAGAATTTGAGGGTAATGCGATGATCGCGTTCGCCGACATCTTCACAACCGAGTTCAATCTCCCCCTGGGAGGTAAACTTAACTGCATTGGACAACAGATTCACCAGCACCTGACCGAGACGCAGCGGATCGCCCTTGAGGATCAGCCCGGCGGTCACAGGGGCATACAACAACAGCTCGACCCCTTTCTCCTGTGCCTTGAGTGAGTTGATATCCAGGGCGTGCTCCAGCACCTTATCCAGCGGGAAGGAGACCCGCTCCAGCTCCAGCTTACCGGCTTCGATCTTGGAGAAGTCGAGAATATCGTTGATAATCCGCAGCAGTGACTGAGCCGAGAAGCCGGCCTTCTCCAGATAATCTTTCTGCTGCACCGTCAGGTTGGTGCGCTGCGCCAGCTGCAGCATGCCTATGATGGCATTCATCGGCGTGCGGATCTCATGACTCATATTGGCCAGGAATTCACTCTTGTAGAGGTTGGCCAGTTCGGCATCTTTCTTGGCCTCCAGCAAGGCCACTTCATTGCTCTTGCTGCGGGTAATGTCTTTGTGGGTACCCAGCATACGCCTGGGCTCATTGTTGGCGGTAAATTCCACCACCCGGCCACGGGACAGCACCCAGTGATACTGACCACTCTTGCCGCGCATCCTGAACTCTATCTCGTAGGCTCCAATAGGATCGGCCAGATACTGCTCGCGATACTCTTCGACCCGGATCCTGTCATCCGGATGGATCAGCTCGTCTATGGTCGACAGCAGCGCCGGAAACTCATTGGTCTTGTAACCCAGCATGGTGTAGTAAGCCGGGTTGCAGATGATCTGCTCCGAATCCAGATACCAGTCCCACAGGCCATCTTCCACCGCGTCCATCGCCAGGTGATAACGTTCTTCCGACAATCGCAGCTGTTCGGCCGATTCATATTCGCGGGTCACATCACGCCAAACGGCAATCAAGCCCAGCATCTCGCCGCGGCGGTTATAAAACGGCAGCTTGAGGGTGTCGAGCAGCACGGGCTTGCCGGCCAGCTCGACCTTTTCCTGATAACGCAGCGGCGCCCTGTCTTTGAGTACCTGTTCATCCTCGGCGCGAATTCTGGCGGCCTGTTCCGGGCTGGTAAGTGTGTCTGAATTCAGGCCTATCATCTCGGCTTCTGTGTAGCCAAGCACCCGCTCGGCCGACTTATTGCAGCCGAGGTACTTGCCTTCTTTATCTTTGAAGACAATGGCTTCAGGAATCGAGTCCAGCAGAGAGCGCAGCAGGGCATATTCCCGCTCACGTCGCTCTGTGGTTTCTTTCAGCCGTTCGGTGCGCCGGGCCACCAGTTTATCCAGCCGCTTGTTCTGCTCCGCCAGGTGACGGGTATATTGCTGGTTCTCTTCAAAAATGCGGCTGACCAACTGGAACCAGGGCTCCCAGCCCTGGGTGATCTTCTCCGGCGGCCGAATCGGCTCACGGGAACAGTCTTCCAGGTGCGAAAGCAGGCGCGAGGCCGGGCTGACGAAAGAGCGACGAGTCTGCCAGTGCACTATGGTCACCAGCACGGACAGCGCCAGTACCACAAGAATAAAGGTCAGCTGCAGCTTCTCGAACGAGTCCAGAAACAGGTCATCGACATCCTGCAGATAGAGCAGGCGCCAGGGGGCGTTGTGCAGCGCCACTGAGTGGATGTAATAGCCGTTACGGATCATCCCCTCGTGGGCATCGAACAGCTCGGACTCCGGCAGTGAATGCAGCTCGGATGGGATCCGCTGACTGATGTGGTAGACCCGGTTAATGCTGGAGGTATCAAAATCGCTGTGGGAGAGAATATTGTTGCCTTGATCCAGCAAAATCACTGTGCCCGGCATCTTGAAATAGAGACGTATCTGTTTGGCGAGCGATGCCAGTGTCATGTCCAGATTAATGGAGCCGATAAACTCATCTTCGAGATAGATGGGCACCCCGAGCGTGGTCAAAAGACCATTGCCGGCCGAGTCCACATAGGCCTCACTCCAGAACACACTGCGCTGGGGGTTCATCGCCGGCGTCGCCAGTTGAAACTGTTTCTTGTTCAGCAGTTCATCGCGAAAACGCTGCTCGTCCGAAGGCCAAGGGTAATAGGACATCATTCGCCGCTTGGACAGGTAATAGATGGCCGAGGCCTTGGGTGCGGCTTCCTTGGCGACCGGGAACGACAACGACAGCTCGAACAGCATCTCCAGTTCCTGATAGAACTTGTCGCTGCGGCCATCGAGAGAACCGGAACCGGTTATCCGCCCCATGTTGGTGAATGGCTCACCACTCTTGGCGTAATTGGGCTCCAGGGTAAAGAACTGACCGCTTTCGTTGAATTTCTCGTACTGGGGCAGTCTGTCCTTGCGTACCTGCTCGGCCAGGCGCAAGTGGTCCACGGCCACATTGCGCAGGCTCTTGACCGCACGGATACTGGATTCCAGCAAGAGATCAATCTGCATCACATGGCGATCGACCTGTTCTTCTCTGAGCTCCATCTGTTGGGTCTTCTGGCGCTCAAAAAACACCCAGGCGGTGAGCAACGCCAGTACAATTACCCCCATATAGGTGTAAAACACTGCGCGATTGTAATTTTTCTGGATCGGAGATTTCAGCTGCAGATCCGGCTCACTCGATTTCATCCATTACCCTTGCATCACGTCCCATCCCCAAGCGGCGGGAAGGAAGAAGAACAAAGCCAATATCATATACTTAATTTGGTCGAATATGCAGTACCCCGCACAAAGCAAAGGCCCCGAAATGGGGCCTTTTTCAGTAGCAGGGGTTATCAGAGCTGCTCTTCGGCAAACTCCGCCAGCCGTGAGCGCACTACGCCGTTGAGGTAGATGTTGGCGCTGCCTTCAAAATTTTTAAAGCGTTCAACCATATAGGTCAAACCCGAGGTGACCGCGGTCAGATAGTTGGAGTCTATCTGCGCCAGGTTGCCACAGCAGATAAGCTTGGTGCCTTCTCCCATACGGGTGATCATGGTTTTCAGCTGTGAGGCGGTCAGGTTTTGACACTCATCCAGCAATACCACTGAGTTCTGAATCGAACGCCCACGCATGAAATTGATCGACTTAAACTGGATATTGGCCTTTTCCATTATGTAGTTGAGTGAACCACTGGGATTAACGTCATGCTTGTGCAACACCTCCAGGGTATCGGTAATTGCCGCCAACCAAGGGGCCATCTTCTCCTCTTCCGTGCCCGGCAGGAAGCCTATCGATTCGGCGATTTCCGGAGTATTCCGGGTGACTATCACCTTGTCGTAGAGATTACGCTCCACCACCAGCTCCAGTGCCGCCGCCATCGCCAGCAAGGTCTTGCCGCACCCTGCTGGACCGGTGAGAATAACCAAATCGATATCAGGGTCCATCAAGGCCTGCAGCGCCATGCCCTGATAGATATTCTTCGGCCTCACGCCCCAGGCCTCCATATTCATCAGGCGCTCGCGACCGAGATCCAGCACATTGAGACTGGTTTCACTGCGGCCGACCACCCGGCCACAAAACTCGGATTCCTCATCCAGCAGATATTGGTTGATGTAAAAGAGATCGTCGCCCAGGTCCTTGAGCGGCACATCATGCACCGTATGACGGCCATGACGCTCGGTGGCCACCTTGTGCAGATGCTCCCAGAAGTTGCCTTCAAATTGATGAAAACCCTTGGATAGAAAACGTATGTCATCGATCAGCTGATCTGTGCGGTAGTCTTCTACCAGGAGTATCCCGGCACCTTTGGCCTTGAGACGCATATTGATGTCTTTGGTGACCAGCACCACGGTACGGGGCTCGTATTGATTTTGCAGATGCAGGGCTGTGTTGATGATGCGGTTGTCGTTGTTGTCGCCGGGCAGCGAGCCTATGGTGAATTCAATCTGGTGGTCGGGGAAGATGGCCAGAGTACCTGTGGCATCTGTGTGCCCTTCGCGGCTTGGAAGGGGAACCCCTTTGATTATCTGTTCCGGAGTAGTCTTGCCGCCGAGGATATCTTCCAGTGCCCGAATGGCGACCCTGGCATCGCGGCTGACATCCCGCTTTCTGTCTTTTATCTGGTCCAATTCCTCCAGTACCGTCATTGGGACCACAACATCATGTTCTTTAAAGGAGTAAATCGCTAAGGGTTCATGTAATAACACATTGGTATCAAGTACAAACAACTTTCTGTCGTCTTGTTCCATGGCGCCTCCATTTGCGTCAATGAGCTACTCACAGCTTTGTTGTCATGGGCCAGCGCAGGCCTGGGGTTGGGGTATATGGCACTCCTGTTTCTGACAGATGGCGGGTAGGTTTCACCACTGTGACATGGCTTAAACTAATACTGGCACCTTTAGCAGCGGATGACAAATACCCTTTGCAGTCTGTTCAATGGCCACTGCGCGGTATCCGTTTTTGAGTGTAGGATGCTAAAGATGACGATTGGATGACAAGCGGGCGAAAAGGCCTGCGTCATAAGGGGGGCAGGATTGGTATTATACTCGGATTGGTATAACATACGCGCCCTTTGAGAATCCGCCCGGAGATGAGAGTTAAAGATGCCCTTCGCCTTAGGTCAACGCTGGATCAGTGATACCGAATCAGAGCTTGGTTTGGGTACAGTAGTACAACTGGAAGGCCGCATGGTCTCACTGCTGTTCCCCGCCACCGGAGAGAACCGCATGTTCTCCCGCAACGACGCCCCGTTAACCCGGGTGATTTATAACCCAGGTGATCAGGTCAAGAGCCATGAAGACTGGACACTGACCATCAACTCTTTGGATGAAAAAGACGGGCTGGTGATCTACACCGGCATTCACAGCGAAACCGGTGAAGAAGTGCAGCTGAGGGAAACCCTGCTGGACCACAACATTCGCTTCAACAAGCCGCAGGACAGACTCTTCGCCGGCCAAATAGACAGACTGGACAGATTCGGGGTGCGCTACGCCGCCCAGCAGCTGCGCCACAACCTGGCCACCTCAGATCTGCTGGGGCTGCAGGGTCCCAGAGTCGGCCTTATTCCTCATCAGCTGTGGATTGCCCATGAAGTCGGGCGCCGCTATGCGCCACGGGTGCTGCTGGCCGATGAAGTGGGCCTGGGCAAGACCATAGAAGCCGGCCTCATCATTCATCAACAGTTGATGACAGGCCGCGCCGAGCGGGTACTTGTGATAGTGCCCGATACCCTGCGCCATCAATGGTTGGTGGAGACGCTGCGCCGCTTTAACCTGCGGTTTGCCGTATTCGATGAAGACCGCTGCATCGAGGCCTTTGCCGACCATGACAACCCCTTCTACACAGAACAGTTGGTGATCTGCTCGCTGGAGCTGCTGCGCAAGAAGCGCCGTCTCGACCAGGCGCTGGATGCCGACTGGGATCTTATGGTGGTCGATGAGGCCCATCACCTGGAGTGGACCGAAGAGACTCCGAGCCGCGCCTATCAAGTGGTTGAAGCTCTGGCGGAAGTGGTGCCCGGCGTACTGCTGCTGACCGCGACCCCGGATCAGTTGGGCCATGAGAGTCACTTTGCCCGACTGCGACTGCTGGATCCTGATCGTTTCTACGACTATCAAGCCTTTATCAAAGAGGAAGAAGGCTACAAAGAGGTGGCCCTCGCCGCCGAGGCGCTGGCCAGTGGCAACAAGCTGCCCGACATTGCCATCAACAGCCTGACCGAGCTCTTGTCTGAGAAAGATATCGCCCCCGCCATTCGCCTTATCCAGGCTGAAGGCGTCGATTCTGAGCAGCAGCAAGCCGCCCGTGACGAGCTGCTGCAGGAGCTGCTCGATAGACACGGCACGGGTCGGGTGCTGTACCGTAACAGCCGCGCCTCGGTCAAAGGCTTCCCGAAACGCATTTTCAACGCCTATCCACAGGCCATGCCGGAGCAGTACCTCACTGCGGCCCGAGTCAGTGCCATGATGAATGGTCACCGCACCCTGGAAATGAAGGCCGCCTACGCGCTGGCGCCGGAAAAAATGTATCAGGAGTTTGATGAAAACTCCGCCGCCTGGTGGAAGTTCGACCCCAGGGTCGACTGGCTCATCGACTTCCTCAAGCAAAACCGCAGCAAGAAAGTGCTGATCATCGCCAGTCAGGCAGCCACGGCGCTGAGTCTGGAAGAAGCGCTGCGTACCCGTGAAGGGATCCTCGCCACTGTGTTCCATGAGGGCATGTCCATCATAGAACGTGACAAGGCCGGTGCCTTCTTCGCCCAGGAAGAAGGTGGTGCCCAGGCGCTGATCTGCTCGGAAATCGGTTCCGAAGGGCGTAACTTCCAGTTCGCCAGCCAGTTGGTGCTGTTCGATCTGCCGCTGAACCCGGATCTGCTGGAGCAGCGCATAGGTCGCCTGGATCGCATAGGTCAGAACCATGATGTAGAGATCCACCTGCCCTTCCTCACCGACACAGCGCAGGAGCGTCTGTTGGCCTGGTACCATGAAGGCCTCAATGCCTTCGAACTCACCTGCCCCGGCGGCCATATTCTGTTCAAGGAGTTTGGCGCCCAGTTGCTGCCACTGCTGGTGGAAGAAAACGAAGAAGAGATGGCCAAGTTGCTGCGCGACACCCGCAGCCGATATAAAGAGCTCAAGCAGGCTATGGAGCAGGGCCGCGACAAGCTGCTGGAGCTCAACTCCCACGGCGGCGACAGGTCATTGGCATTGGCCGAGAGACTGGCGCAGATGGATAACGACACCCAGCTTATCGGTTCAGTGATCCGTCTGTGGGACATCATAGGTCTGGATCAGGACGATAGAGGTGAAAACACCATAGTGCTGCGCCCGAGTGAGCACATGATGTTCCCCACTTATCCCGGTCTGCCGGAAGATGGCATTACCGTGACCTTCGACCGGGATACCGCCCTGTCCCGCGATGATATCGCCCTGATAACCCAGGAGCACCCGCTGGTGCAAACCGGGTTGGATCTGATCACAGGTTCTGAGACAGGCACCACAAGTGTTGCCATCCTCAAGAACAAGGCGCTACCGGCAGGTACCGTATTCCTGGAGCTTATCTACCTGGCACAGGCCTCGGCCCCCAAGTCCAGCCAGCTGTATCGCTATCTGCCGCCGACACCGCTGCGCATTCTGCTGGATAAGGATGGCAACAATCTGTCTGACAAGGTGAGTTACGAGCATTTTGATCGCCAGCTCAGCGCGGTTAACCGCCATATCGGCAGCAAGCTGGTCAATGCCTCGCAGGCGATATTGCATCCACTGCTGGCCAAGGGCGAAGCCCACGCTATGGAGGCTATGTCCAACCTGCAGGTCGAAGCCCAGCAGCAGATGGAGCGCCAATTGGGCGCCGAGCTGGAACGTCTGGAAGCCCTCAAGGCGGTGAACCCCAATATCCGCGATGCCGAGCTTGAGTATCTGCAAAATCAGATAGCCGAACTACGCGGCTATTTGGATCAATGCCAGCTGCAGCTCGATGCCGTGCGCCTGGTGCTGGTCAGCCACGCCTGATAATCCACTCAAATATCATCCCCCCAAGACCCGCTAACTGCGGGTCTTGTTTTTTGCGCTAAAGTTCAGAAGCCCTGGTGCACCACGCCTTCAAGCATTGGATCGACACACAAACTTTCGATACAACAGCTACTAGTGCACAAATTTGCGGCTTATAATTTTGGCATTGAGTCAATAAAGGCTGCAGAATCATGCTATTCCAGCCTATGAAAAGTTTAAGGAGTTCACTTGGCGCTGATATCCAGGACGATAGCTATGCTGTGCTTTTTCCCCTTGATGGCACTGGCAGCCGACGAACCAGCCAACAAAGACATGGCCAACCAGGAGCAGACTCAACCGCAACCGGTGCAGAAGCCTGCCAAGCAAACACCTGAAACAGCCCCTATGAAACCCAGAGACAATAGCCGGGCGTTGGAGCATGTCGCCGCCTCAGAACTGCAAAAGATCCAAGTAGATGGCGAGGAGCAAGCCGTTCTGGTGCGCCCTTGGAGTGGCCCAAAACAATTGGGCGCAGCGCTGTTGCTGCCGCCCCCCGGCACCCATGCCGATGCCCCCGGGCTCAACGCCTTCTTGCGCCGCAGCATCAATCCGGCAGGCTGGGCCAGTCTCAGCATGACACCACCGCCCTTTCCTGAGCAGCCCAACTTCACCACTGAGGCCCAGGAAATAAGCAAGGCCGGCGATGGCAAGGTGCAGGGCAAGAGTAACCAGGCAACAAGCCGCAGAGCGGCGGAGGAGTGGCAGAAACTCAGAAAGCAGCAACTGACCTTTATCCAAAAGAGTCTGGCGCAATTGGACGCCTTGGGTGAGCCCTTTCCCGGCAAGCGCTTGCTGATAGCCCAGGATCAGTCCGCCGCCTTGGTGATTGAGTTGTTGGCGGCACAGGAGTTGGCCAAGCCGGACTTGTTGGTGGTGATCAATCCCTACCTCGACGATCCCTATGCCAATTTGGCACTGCCAAAGAAACTGGCCGGGTTGGAGTTGGCGATACTCGATATCCAATCTCCCGACGGTCACCAGGCCTCGCAGGCTACAGTGGAAAGTCGCAAAACCCTGGCGTCAAGCAAGCCGGACAATCAATATCGGCAGCAGTTGCTGGCGCTGGATCTACGCCAGGATGTTGCCTTTGAAAACACCTTGCTGATGATAGAAGGCATGGCCAGAAAGGTGCTGAAACAGCAGGCGCCAAACGAGAAGGCGGCCACTGAAACCCATCAGTGACCGCCTAATTGCAGAAGTTGCTGCCAAAACCGGCCGGCGGACCAAGCTTCCTGTAGAGCAAATATCGGCAGTGCGATTACTCTTTCTTGCCGCCCTTGGAGAACATCAACGCCAGGGAGATGAGCACCACAGTGCCGCCCATGAACAGCAAGTCCAATGCCGAGCTGGGTTTGATATCGGCAAAGAAGGAAAACACCTTGATGATCAGCATCATCAATATCACTTTGCCCAACTTGCTCTTGAGCGCATCTATGCTGGAGATGATCAATATCTTGCCGCCGGTATCCGAGTTACCGGCCGGCTCCAGGTTACGGATAAAGAGCTCATAGAGGCCGAAAGCGAAGATCAGCAGCACAGCCCCGAGCAGGAAGGTATCCAGTATCTCCACCAGTACCATCACAAGATCGTTACGCACATCATAGCTGCCACTGAGCAGGTATTCCCACAGCAGGGCAAACATATGCAGCACGTCCTTGACTCCCATGACAAAAGTGACCAAGGCCGCCAGCACACAGGAGAAGACTCCGACCATGACAGACAAGCGACTGCCCCAGAGCAGGCGTTCAAAAAAAATCCGCATCCCAATTTCCGTCTAAAAATAAAGTGACGGATTTTCAGGCAGTTTTGCTATTGAGGTCAAGTTATTATCCCATCATACGTGATAGGTATCTCACCAGTTTCGCCGCGGTTCAAAGGCCCGCTCGGGATCCTTGCCCTGACGCACGGCGGCAATGGCTCTGTTGCGCCCCAAAAGCAGACGCACCTGGCTCCAGGACTCACGCGCCAACAGGCGCCTACGGGACCCGTTCCAGCTGCGGTTAATACTCAGCTTTATCGCCGCCAACGCATCGGGAGAGCGCTCATTGAGCTCAGCTGCCAGTTCTTGTGCCCGGGCCAGGGGATCACTGCAGCACTCGGTCACCAGCCCAAGCTCCAATGCCTTGGAAGCCGGGATTAATTCCGCCGTCATGCTGAGTTTCAATGCCTGATCTTTTGCCAGAATTTCTCGCAAACTCACCAGGCCGCCCATGTCGGGAACCAGGCCCCACTTGGCTTCCATTATTGACAACTCGGCGTCATTGGCGGCAATGCGAAAATCGGCGCCGAGAGCAATTTGCAAACCGCCGCCATAACAACGGCCATCCAAGACGGCAATGACAGGAACCGGCAACTCACGCCAGGCGACAGACACCTGCTGCGCCAGATTGGCATTGCCCGGTAACAGCTTGAACAGCAGTTTCAGCGCTTGCCATGGAGAGTTGGCCACACTCTTGATATCCAGGCCTGAACTGAATTGGCCGCCCTCACCTCTGAGGATCACCGCCCGCAAATGTCGTTGACGGCGCAAATGACGCGCCATCGCCTTGAGTTCACTGAACATGGTGTAATTAATGGCATTGAGCTTATCCGGCCGATTCAAGCTAACGATAGCCAGCTGTTGTTGCCATTCCAGGCTGAGTGTCTGCCACTGCATCTGCAGGTCCTTGAAAGTTGAAGTTATGTTAACGGTATCACCATCACACTGGTCAGGCCAGAGCAAAAAGCGTCCCGTTTCAACAACACAGGGCAGTCTAAATTTTGACTAACGTCAACAATCTGACATTAGCTTTGACTTAGTGACAACAAGTGTTCACAATATCGACCCTCAACAGGCAAGCCATTGCACTATAATAAGATTTTCTCCTGCCAAATGTATGAGAAACGGGCATCAAGCCCGAGCTCGCCGATAACTGACTATCGGCCCAGTCCTCACTGATCCAGCGGCATAATCAGAGGATAATCACAAAAATGCCGCTGTAGGTGTTATCTTCAAGTAATGCAGTAGAACAGGAAATCTCTATGGCGATTCCGGTACTCATATGCGACGACTCTGCGCTGGCGCGAAAGCAGATGGCCCGTACTCTTCCCAAAGATTGGGAGGTAGACATCAGCTTTGCCGCCAATGGCGCCGAAGGACTGGAGGCAATTCGCGCCGGCAAGGGCGAGATTGTCTTTTTGGATCTCAACATGCCGGTCATGGACGGCTACGAAGTGCTGCAAACGATTCAGCAGCAAGACCTGCCGGCCATGGTGATAGTCGTCTCGGGCGATATACAAATTAAGGCTCATCAGCGAGTCAAGGCCTTGGGCGCGCTGGATTTTATTCAAAAACCCGTCAGCGCAGATGCCATCAGCAGCATACTGCAGGAATATGGCATTTTGCAGTTGGCCGAAGGCGGCGAAAGCAATGAAGAGCCAATGATCCAGGTGGATATGCGCGATGCCTGCCAGGAGGTTGCCAACGTTGCCATGGGCCGCGCCGCCGATCTGCTGGCCAAGCTGTTGGATGTGTTTGTGCTCTTGCCTATTCCCAACGTCAATGTGCTGGAGGTCAGCGAATTGACCATGGCACTCAAGGCCACAGAGGAAAGCCCCAAAATTTCGGCGCTGTGCCAAGGCTTTATCGGTGCCGGGATTGCCGGTGAGGCTCTGCTGCTGTTTCACGACTCCAGCTTTAAGGATATGGCCAAGTTGATGGGCCTGTCGGATCCCGAAGATGCCAACACAGAAATCGAGGTGATGATCGACACAGCCAACGTGTTGATCGGCGCCTTCCTCAGCGGTATCTCGGAGCAACTGGACATGCAATTCAGCCAGGCGCACCCTGTGGTGCTCGGTCGACATTGCACAGTAAACGATCTGATCCACGATAACTCAGATCGCTGGCAACGCACGCTGGCGATGGAGATCAATTATCGTATCGAAGATCACAATGTGCAGTGCGATCTCTTGCTGCTCTTTACCGAAGACTCCTTGCCGACGCTGAATTTCAAGCTCGGCTATCTGATGAACTGACAAAAACAGGTTTGCCATGGCAAAGGATTTGGATGCAATGAATGAACTGCACTGGCTGATCGATATGGTACAAACCATAGAGGTCGGCCTGGTGGTGCTGGACAGAGAGTACAATATTCAGCTGTGGAACGGCTTTATGGAGAACCACAGCGGCGTTTCTCCCAACGATATCAAGGGCGACAACCTGTTTGAACGTTTCCCGGATCTGCCGGCCAGCTGGCTCAAACAGAAGATGGAGTCTGTGTTTCTGCTGAAGAACCGCGCCTTCATCAGTTGGGAGCAGAGGCCCTATGTATTCAAATTCAAGAACTACCGGCCCATCACAGGCCGCGCCGAGTTCATGTTCCAGAATGTCACCCTGTTGCCGCTGGCCTCTCTGACCGGGCAGATCTCCCATATCAGCATCATCATCTATGATGTGACGGATATTGCCATCAACAAGCTGCAGCTCAAGAGTGCCAACGAGCGCCTGGAACACCTGAGCCAAACCGATGGCCTGACCCAGCTGCATAACCGCAGACACTGGCAACTATGCATGCAGCGGGAATTTGATCGCCATTCCCGCTATGGCGATCCTGCCAGTCTGGTGATGTTCGATATAGATCACTTTAAGCGGATCAACGACAGCCTGGGGCATATCGCCGGAGACAGGGTTATTCAGCATCTGTCCCATATTCTCAGCCAAAACCTCAGGGAAACCGATTGCGCCGGGCGCTACGGGGGCGAAGAGTTTGCTGTGGTCTTGTCCCACACCAGCGCCGAGGATGCCCGCTCCTTTGCCGAGCGGCTGCGCTCTCAGGTGGAAAACAGCCGCTTCAGTTTCAATGGTCAGCCGGTGCCCTTTACCATCAGCCTGGGGATCTGCGATCTGAGTGATGAGGTGGAAAACAGCGATCAATGGCTGGCCAATGCCGATCAGGCCCTCTACCAGGCCAAGGTTTCCGGCCGCAACTGTGTCAGTATTTTCAGTGATTGATCCACAGATGACGGCCAATAAAAAACCTAAGAGGCATACAGGAAGCACATCATTCGGTCTCAATCGCTTATAAGTGAAGATGAATTATTCGAAGTAAATTCTCTGAGACGAGTAATCTGCGTGCTTCATACAAAAACTGCGGTTGCCAGGCATGCCTGCAGCAGGCTTAAGCCTGTTTCTGCAAAATCACCAACGGATTAAGGTTAATGGGGATGTATTGCTTGGCTTTGTTGCTTACCCCGGCACCATTTACCGCCACATTTGGCCTTCATGGCACACATCGCATCCCATCGGCCACTCATGCCACTGTACTGACGGCGAAACTCCTTGGCGGAAGTTATCCAGGCATCGTCACTGATACCAAGCTCAAGCAGTAGTTTGGGTCTGGAAGAGGCAATAAAGCCACGCTTGTCTTCCCGCACCGCCCGGCCTGTCCAATCAATCAGCTCCAGATAGTCGGCAAAGTGAAACGGGATACCGCTTTGTTCGGCGGTAGTTGCTGCACCATCAAATTGCAGCAGTGGCTTAAGTGAAGTGTTGGCAGTTGTAGGTTCGTCAACTTCCTCTATACGCTCCTGAATGGATGTGTAATCAGAAGCTTGCAGCGAATCTGCAATACCGGCGCGAATGGGATTTAAATCCACATACATCATGCAGGCCAGCAGCGCCTGTTCATCGAGCAGCGCCTGCGACTTAAAGCGCCCTTCCCAGAATACGCCCTTGCAACCATCTTCTCGATTGGCCTTGCGGGCGATATCTTCGTTTAAACAGCGCATAAACCAACTGATACTGCCAAGGCGTTCCTGCCAATCGCTAATCAGCGTATCCAACAGTATTCGCTCACCTTCTGAGAGACTATCGCCCTTGAGGAACTTTGCCGCCACAGGATTGCCACTAAAGAGCCCTGTCCAACGTTCAATGACTTCAAATGGCGACAACGATTGTTGTGCAGCAAGGTCGATTTTGAGCACCAAATGGTAGTGATTACTCATGACCGCATAAGCGCAAACGTCGATGCAGAATACTGACGACAACTGCCTGATTTTATCCACTATCCAGCCACGTCTATGCTCGTAACTGCGCCCCGACAGTGCATCTTCACCACACAAAAATGCCCTTCTCACGCAACGGTTAATCACGTGGTAAAAGGGCGTACTTTCAGCATCTATCAACTGACGACGGGCTGTGGTCATAACCAACCTCGACTGAGCTTTGATGGGTATTTCAAAGCCTAGTCAAGGCTTGGCGAAACATCAAAAAGATATGGCTGTCCTATCTTTTCCTTTGTCAGAAAGAGACCTGCCGGTGCTTGCATCGGAGAGGTGTCCATATAAGCTATTTAGAGCCGATCACAAAAGATTGCTCTAGAACTTATGGTGGTCGAAATCAGCCAGCACAAAGCTTAGCCGACTCAAAACATTTGAAAAAACTGCTCAAAAAACATAGACATCATTACCAGCCTTAAATAACATATCACTCTCATAAAGAAATAAAATTTGTTAATGAACAGCACGAAATAAATTAAGACTCTGAAATTTATGAATAACGTAATCAAATGGCTAAACAGTCGTTACGAAGAACTTGTAAAAGATAGTTATTTTACATATCTAGTTGGAGAAAATACGCTTAAGTTTGAGCCAACACTTGATGATCGATTTGACTTGGTATGTTACGACGACAAGATAAATATGATTTTCGATCAAGATAAACGTCTCAAGTTTTTCATCGTGGAATACCCTCTTGATGAAGCGCTATTGAGCATGCTTTCAACAAAAGATATACCATTGACTGAAAAAATGAGTTTGACTTCGATAAAATCAGTATTTGGGGAACCAGAAAAATCGGTTGGTCCGAGAAAGCTACCTGGGTCAGTTAAAAATGGCTGGGTTCAATATAACTTATCAGAACAATACAAACTAACATTCAGCTTATCTCATGTTGATCAAGCTCAGATAGTAGATATAAGGTTCTCAATGAGTTAGTAGAAAAGGTAGCTGATATAAAGAGTTATCTAAACTTTATTGGCGATATTTACCTAAACGTCTTTTCAAAAGAGTTAGCAATACCCGCGATTGGTACTCCACTAATTTTCTTAAAAAAATCTATGTACCTACTCGACATCAAAATGAGAAAAGTGGCTTAGGGGGATATAATTAACCTTTCAAGAAAGGTAAACTAAATAACTTTCCCAAATAAGTAGAACACTGTAAGGGAAATCAGTCCAGTTTGAGCGTTCAGAGCTACCACAAAACAAATCTATTTCTTGTACAATACCTGAGGTTAGTTAATCCCCAGAAAATATCTAGCCCGAGGCGTAAAAAGTATACTTAGTATCGAACTACGAGCTATTGCTGAAATAACTGTTGCACTAACAACCTAATGCACAGCTATTTCAAAAACTCGTCCACCTTGATTTAATGTCATCTAGAAACTAATTCACTCTATTAAACTCCATTCCAAGAATGTATTCACTGAGTTTGAAAAACTGAAATGCTTCAATATTGAATTTGGCTAGCGCTTTTACTATTTTTTCATGAACGATAATTGCGCCACCCTCCACTCGAGCCAACTTGATAATTAAGCGACTTTCTTCTGGTATATCATTCAAAATATTCTCGAGTAGTTTGTATTTTATAACCTCATTGTATTTAGCATTGGGTTCATACTCATCTACATTACTACTTTCAAAGTCAACACAATCCAAGGTGGAGTAAAAATTGAAGAAATAAAAGTCCTCGTACCACGTCCCATCATCACCTATAATGACAGCAGGAAACAACTGAAAGCCATTTATTTCGTATTGGTTCACTACTGAAGCAATATCCACAGATACCACTGGGTATATACTGTCCATTTGAGCGTTATTAAGATTAAAAGGAACCTCTCCTTTATACCCATTTTCAAAAAATACAGGGCCATCACCATAATCTAACTTTGCATATGTATGATTTCTTCTTCCAGTATCTAACGTCGCTCGCAAAGATAGATATTTATCGCGAAAAACTACGCGTTTCATTATAAAGTATTGATCTTCGTACTGACTCATTTTCTACCTGACTAAAAGTTATTTCATCCTACACAAACACAATCTTTGCTCTTATACAGTATTAAAACCTGTTGCGAGGACATTTATGGTGACTCATACGGAATCCAGCTGTTTATTCAAAGGCTGGTTGGCGAATTGGAGTCACCTACGGACTACTGTACTCACCTGCAACGACGACGCTGGCAAGGAACTGCGAATTGCCAGACATTGTCTCGCTGAATCCCCATAACCCAACCCATCAGCCAAGTCGAACTTTGTTCGATTTCAATAATGCCTGAAATTGGTCCCTTGCACTAACTTCAATAGCCGAATGGCCCTCAAATGGCTATGGCTTGAAAGATAGCTTTCTCCCTGTGGAAACATCTGTGTTTCTGCAATCCAGGAAACTAGATTTCTCACTCAGTTAATGTTGGGTGTCTCTATTGTTTTCTTTATTTTTCGCATATCTTTAACCAATCTTGTTCAGTTGGCATCGTATCAAATTGTGGTATACCGTCATTCATGAAACCCACATCCCAACTTGCGTGAGATCCGACATAGACATGAGCAGAAACTTTTGTATCAACAGGCTCGGAAAGCAAACCAGCAGGTACCCAATATGAATCACCGTTTGAGCTGATATTAGGTACCGGACTACCACATTGGCAACAAAACTCAGATTTAAAGCCAGAGCTAGTAGAAAATGACCGAATCTGATGTTCGCCAGTGCACCACTTAAAATTTGATGCCTTGACTATCAAAGCTGAATTTGATGAAGAACCCGACACTTTGCGACACAATGAACAATGACATTGATAAATGAGTGGTAATTCACCTGACAACTCAAACGAGATCTCTCCGCACAAACAGTTTCCTTTCAATTGAATTATTCCTTGTTAATTAGTACGCATACCCCCAAACAGAGGCGCAAGCTTCGCTGGTGTCCTGTAGCCTTGATTTTGTTATGTTTTTTTCGGTGGCTGAAACACCATCTAATTACAACAGTACATCTCGCTATGCATTTGTATTGATTGGTTAAAACAGGTTTCAGTCCTAATATCCTTTGCAGCTAAACGCGCATTCACGGTTTCCAAATCTATTATCTACCAACAATGTTTTATATCTTTTTGAATTTAAATCTATTTTCTGTGATATTACAGAAATAATGCGCAAATTTATCTTCAAATTGCCAGGCATTTTGTCAAAACTTTAATAGACAAGCAGCGTGGCTACCGCAGGGGGATTAAGTGTTCTGCCTCTTCCCTCAACCTAAATTTTATCTTTCTGTATCAGCATCTTGTCAGAGATTAACAACATTAGGCAAGCGATAAATTTGCTACCTTTTGGCCAGTTCTTCAATCTGTGCCTGAGTGAAATCACTCATCCAGTAGCACCAAAGATAACCGCCAATAAAAAAGAGCGATACAAGCCGCGGGGTCACTTCAGCCCCTAAAACCAATGCACCTATTTCAAACGGTTTGCGGCTGTGGCTAAGCCGTCAAGGAGGCTCAGCCCACATGAGCATACAATGAGTATGTGATTGGGTGAGCCGACGCAGACAATAACGCCACGATCGTCCACAAAATTACAGCACTGCAGTCTGATCGAGGGCTGACAAAGCCGACTAGTCACTTCAGCCCCTAAACCAATGCACCTATTTCAAACTGTTTGCGGCTGTGGCTAAGCCGTCAAGGAAGCTCAGCCCATGAGCATACAATGAGTATGTGATTGGGTGAGCCGACGCAGACAATAACGCCACGGTCGCAAACAGGAAGAAATAGAAGAAATATCAGTAGTCGAAACCAGGCTGCGCTTTAACCCCCGCCTCAAACGCATGCTTCACGCTATTCACCTCACTGACAGTATCTGCTAATTCAATCAGTTGCCTGTGGCAGTTACGGCCGGTGATGATCACATGCTGCATGGGGGGACGATTTTGCAACGCATTTATCACTCGCTGCAGATCCAGATAATGGTAACTGACCATGTAGGTGAGTTCATCGAGCAGGAGTATGTCTATGCTGGCATCCTGAAGCCATTTTTCGGCGGCCGCCCAGGCCTTTTCGGCGGCGGCGATATCCTTGGCTTTGTCCTGGGTGTCCCAAGTAAAGCCTGTGCCCATGACTTCGAACTTGACCCCGGCGCCTTCCAGTAACTTGCGCTCACCGCACTCCCAGGTGCCCTTGATAAACTGCACTGCGGCACCCTGCTTGCCATGACCGACCGCGCGGGCCAGAGTGCCAAAGCCGGAAGTGGACTTACCCTTGCCGTTACCTGTCACGACCAGGAGTATGCCCTTCTCTTCGGTGGCGGCCGCGATTTTGGCATCCACCGCCGCTTTTACTTTCTGCTGCCGCTGTTTATGACGCTCTGCCTTGATATCGGTTTGATTATTATCGGTCACCCGGGTCTTCCTCTTTGAATATGTTGATTATTTTATTGAAATCCAGATGTTGCTCCAGCACATCGGCCAAACGATCCAGCTGTTGTTGCCGCTGCTGATTGATATCCACGGCATGGCCCTGTGGCGCCGTCATCCCAGCCCAGGCGAGCAGCAGCTCACAGGCCTCAGGGCTGTCAAACAGGCCATGCAAATAACTGCCGAGAATTTGATTATCCTCCGACAGCAGACCTTCGCTGCGGGGTGCTGTGATTTGTGTAGGTGCTGTGGTTTTTGCAGGCTCAGTGATTTTTGCGGGCTCAGTAGCACTGGCACAGTTGGTGTCACTGCCTCGCTCATTAAGCAACAGTGGCTGCATGCATCGGTCCAGGATCCGCGACACTCCGCAGTGGATCTCATAGCCGAAGACTGATGCCGATGATTGCCCAAGCCTCAGGGTACCGCTGACATTGAGCAGCTGTTTTTCGACTTGCAGCTCGGTAGTGAGCGGCAGGTAGCCCAGCCCTTGGCTGGTACCGGGCAAGTCTTCCAGCCCCAAAGGGTCGGCAATGGTCTGCCCCAGCATCTGAAAGCCGCCACAGATACCGATAAGCTTGCCGCCGTAACGCAGATGGCGAGCTATGCCCTTATCCCAGCCCTGTTGGCGGATAAAAGCCAGGTCGGCGCGCACATTCTTGCTGCCGGGCAGCAGCAGGAGATCCAGCCCTGGAAGTTCGCCCTGATGGGTCGGCCCTATATAACAAAACTCGATATCCAGATGCAGCCGCAGCGGGTCAAAGTCGGTATGGTTGCTGATCCTGGGGTACACCAAGACGCCGACTCTCAGTCGCATCCCAGCTTGAGCTGTTTCAGATTGAGCTCGTGCTGATTGAGCTGTTACCGGCTGATCGGTAGCAGCCCCCTGAGACTGAGCAGTTGTTTGCACCAGTGCATCTTCGGCGTCCAGATGCAGGGCATCGAGGTAGGGCAGTACGCCCAATACCGGCTTGCCGGTGTGAGCCTCGAGCCAATCCAGCCCGGACTGCAGCAATGAGATATCACCGCGAAAACGATTGATCACAAAGCCCTTTACCCTAGCCTGCTCACTCTCGGACAGCAGGACCAAGGTACCGACCAGGTGGGCAAATACCCCGCCCTTGTCGATATCGGCGATGAGGATCACCGGGCAGTCCACCGCTTCGGCAAAGCCCATATTGGCAATATCGCCCTGGCGCAAATTGATTTCGGCCGGGCTACCGGCGCCTTCTACCAGCAGCCAGTCAAACTCCTGCTGCAACCTGTGCCAGGATGCCAACACCGCCCGCATGGCAGCGGCTTTATAGTCACGACTCTCGGGGCCGAAAAAGGCGGCGGCTTCCAGGCTGGTCAGCGCCTTGCCCTGAATAATCACCTGCGCCTTGGTATCCGAGCTGGGTTTAAGCAATACCGGGTTGAAGTCGATTCTCGGCTCAAGACCGGCGGCCACCGCCTGCAGCGCCTGGGCCCGGCCAATTTCACCGCCATCCCGGGTGACGGCGCTGTTGAGTGCCATATTTTGCGGCTTGAAGGGGGCCACTCGCTGACCATGACGATGAAACACCCGGCAGAGTCCGGCTACCAAGGTGCTCTTACCGGCATCCGAAGTGGTGCCCTGCACCATAAGGCTGCGGCCAGGCCGGGCCAGAGCCGAAAATTCAGCTTTAAGTTCTGCGCCATTATGGGGTACTGGGTTACTCATGCCTTGCCCCGCGGATCCGGGCTTGTACCCGAAGCACTCAAGCCCAGGGAGCCACTGCTATCAGAGCTCACAGGCTTTAACGCCAGAGGTAAACCGGCGACAACCAGAGTGACTCTATCGGCCTTGGCGGCAAGCGCCTGATTGAGCCAACCAGCCTCATCGACAAAACGCCGACTCAGCTCCCCAAGCGGCACTATGCCGGAGCCGACTTCGTTGCTCACCAGCAGCAGATCGCCGTCAAATCCGGCTACCGCCTGCAGCAAGGCCTCGCGTTCGCTAGCCATATCGGCACCAAAGCAGAGCTGGTTACTGAGCCAAAACGTCAGGCAGTCTACCAATACCGGCGCTCCAGAGCCTGAGCGCTGCACAAGCGCCTTGGCCAAATCGAGCGGCACCTCGGCCAACTGCCATTCGAGGCTGCCACCTTGGCGCGCAGTTTGATGGTGGGCGATACGCCGGGCCATCTCCTCATCGGCGGCCTCGGCCGTTGCCAGATACCAGGGTCGGACATTGGCCGGGCACAAGTCGGCCAGTTGCCGCTCGGCGTAACCACTCTTGCCGCTGCGGGCACCGCCCAGAATTAGATGGATCATGCAGGGCTGCCCCCCAATGCCAGCAACAGCATATAAACCGCCAGCTCACTCACCTGCTGCGCCGCTCCCAGGGTATCGCCGGTGTAACCGCCAATCTGGCGCCGGAACCAAAACACCAGGGCCCAACGCAGCAGCAACATGGTCGGCAGTAGCCAGAACAGCAGCGTGGTGGACAGCACTGCCGTCAGCACAATTCCAGTCAGCAGCAAAATACCCAACTCATTGAGCCCCTGCTGCTGCGCCAAAGGTTTGCTCTTGCCCTCGTCGCGAACATAGGTTTCGCTGAAGATAATGCTGGCCGCCGTCACCCGGCTGACACAGTGCGCCAATACCAGGGCCAGCGCTGCCTGGTTGATGTCGTAAAGTGCCAACTCCAGCAGTAACTGGTACTTGAGCAGCAACACCAACACCAATGCCAAGGCGCCATAGCTGCCAAGGCGGCTGTCTTTCATGATTTTCAGTTTATCTTCTACCCGCCAACCGCCGCCGAAACCATCTGCGGTATCGGCCAGGCCATCTTCATGAAAACCGCCGGTAACCAGCACACTGCTAATCATCGCCAGCACTATGGCGATAGAGCTTGGCAATATCCCGGCGGCCAGCAGTAACACCAAGGCGGAGACCAAGCCCACCACCACGCCCACCAGGCCAAAGTAGCGGCTGGCCTTGTTGAGGCTGTCGCTGTCCACCGTCAGGGCGCTGGGCACAGGAATACGGGTGAAAAAACCTATTGCGATCAAAAACAGCCGCAGCTGCCCGAGCCAGAATCCCATCAGAACACCTCTTGGGTAGCTGGCTCTACCACCTTGTCGACCCCGGCTTCACCAAAGCTGGCCATCTGGTTGTAGAAGTTGGCCGCCGCCTGCACCAAAGGCAGCGCCAGCGCCGCGCCCGAGCCTTCGCCCAACCTGAGCCCAAGCCGCAGCAAAGGCTTGGCGGACATGGCCTCTAGCAGCAACTTGTGGCCGCGCTCTTCAGACTCATGGGCAAAAATAAGATAATCCCTCACCCCCGGCGCCAAACGCACAGCCGCCAGCGCCGCTGTCGACGCGATAAAACCGTCCACCAGCACGGGCACGCCAAATTCGGCCGCCGCCAACATGGCTCCTGTCATCTGCACTATTTCAAAGCCACCCAGGCAGGCGAGGATACTGAGCGGCTCGGTCAGCTCGCAGTGGTGCAGCAGCAGTGCCTGCTCTATCAGCAGGCATTTGCGCTTAAGCGTCGCGGCATCTATACCGGTGCCGCGGCCGACACATTCACTCACAGGCAGGCCGGTCAGGGCGGCCATCACGGCGGCGGCAGAAGAGGTGTTGCCTATTCCCATCTCCCCCAGCGCCAGCAGGTTGCTGCCGGCATCGATATGGCGTTTTACCAAGGTGCGCGCCATGGCAAACCCTTGATGCACAGCGCCCAGAGTCATGGCGGCGCGTTTGTGGATAGGCCCGGTACCGGCGCCCAGACGCTGCTCTGTAACCTCGGGGATCCCCAAGGGGCTGAGAATGCCGCAGTCAATCACCTCCAGCTCGAAGCCGGTCTGGCGACAAAACACATTGATGGCGGCGCCGCCGGCAACAAAGTTGAGCACCATTTGGGTGGTCACCTCGCTGGGGGCAATCGACACCCCGGCCGCGGCAATACCATGGTCGGCGGCAAACACCAGCATCACGGGACGGCGGATGACCAACTCATCAGTGGCGGAACCGAGCTGAATGCGCCCCAACTGCAGCGCCAAAGCCTCCAACTCACCCAAAGCGCCCAGGGGTTTGGTCTTGTTGTCTATGCGGGCCTGAATCGCGTCATCCAGCGCGTGATTGATTGCTGCAACCTGGTACATCCTTCCCTCTCTTATCGTTATTGGCCGCGTTTACGCAGCACCATCAGGAAAAACAGACTGCCGATGGCCGAGGTGATCACCCCCACCGGCAGCTCTTGGGTGGGCAGTATGCTGCGAGCCAGCACATCGACCCAAACCATAAACAGGCCGCCCGCCAGTGCCGTCAGCACCATGGGATGCTGCCCCGGCAGCAACAACCTGACAATATGAGGCACCATCAGCCCCACAAAACCTATCCCGCCGCAGTGGGCCACCAAAGTGGCGGTAATAAGCGAGCATAACAGCAGCATGGAAACCCTGAGCCTTTGCACCCTGATTCCCAGAGTGTGGGCGGTTTCATCACCGGCAAGCATCGCCAGCACCTGGCGCTTGAAGGCCAGGATCACCAGCAAGGCCGCCAGCACCACCAGAGTGGGCAGTCCAAGCCCATCCCAACTGGCACGGGCAAAACTGCCCAGACTCCAAAACAGCAAGGAGGTGGTGGCCTGCGGGGTGGAAAAATACAAGATCAAGCTGGTGAGGGCGCTGAACATAAAGGAGATGGCGACCCCGGAGAGTAACATTCTCTCTATCTGGTTGCCGATATTCCTGCCCGCGAGCAGCAGTACCATAAGCACAGCCAAACTGGCACCGATAAAGGCTCCCAGCGGCAGCGATACCCCGGAGATGGCCGAACTCAGGCCAAGGCCGGTCGCTAAGGCGACCGAGACCACGGCGCCGAAGCTGGCGCCCGAGCTGATACCGAACAGGTAAGGATCGGCCAGCGGGTTGCGGGTCACCGCCTGCAATACATAACCCGACAATGCCAGACCGCTGCCGGCGATAAAGGCCAGCAAGATACGCGGCAGGCGCAGATCCCAGACGATACGCTCGCTGATGGCAGAAGGCTCACCCACGCCCAGCAGGTGTTTGCCAATCACTCTTGCCACATCGAAGAGACTGATATCGGCGGCGCCAAAACCGGCGGCGGCCAAGGGTGTCAACACAGTGCCGAGCAGCAACAGCAGCCAGCACCAGTAAAGTCTGGGCAAGGGCTTGAGAAACCAGCCGATAAGCGAGCGCCCCGGTGCGACCATGGAAGTAGTCATGCGCCACCTCCCACCGAGCCTGGGCGCCGGTCAGTTTCCTTGTGGGCAACACAGGTTTCGGCCGAGGCAGGCCCTGCCATTGGCTCGACTATCGCAGCGCCGTGAGCCTTGCCGTGACCAGGCTCTGGCGACTGATAGCCGTAAAAGTAGTGGATCAGCGGCCGTCCCAACTGCGGATGCGTCCCCACCTGGCAGCAGACGCCGAAGACACCGGCAATTCTGTCTTCGGTCAATACGCTCTGGGGCGAGCCGTGGGCAATACGGCGGCCGTTATCCAGCAGCAAGAGTTCGTCACACAGGGCCGAGGCCAGATTGAGATCGTGAATCGAGGCGATCACTGTGACCCCCAGGCTGCGCACCAGCTCGAGGATCTGGATCTGATAGCGGATATCCAGATGATTGGTGGGCTCGTCCAGGATCAAAAGCTTGGGGCGCTGCACTATGGCGCGGGCAATCAAGGCCCTTTGCTTCTCTCCGCCGGAAAGCTGCGCGAAGGGCTCTGCGGCCTTGTGCTGCAACCCGACCTGCGCCAATGCCGCCTGCACCTGGGCCTTGTCGGCCGCCGATGGCATATCAAACAACCCCTTGTGGGGAGTCAGTCCCATGGCCACTAATTGAGTCAGATCCAGTGCCAACTGGGCTGGGGTATCCTGCAGCACCACGGCCACCTCTTTGGCGAAGGCTTTGGCTGACAAACTATTGATATCCTGCCCAAACAGCTGGATCTGGCCGCGGTCCGGGCGGATATAACGATAGAGGCAGCGCAGCAGGCTCGACTTCCCGGCACCATTGGGGCCTATGAGCCCGAGCATCTTGCCGCTTGGCAGCTCAAAGCCCACATCGGCCAATACGCTGTGGCCACCGGGAAGCCAGCTAAGCTGTTGCACCTTGAGTGCCAGGCTCATAACCGCCCCCCGACATTGAGCCTGTGACCGGCAGAAGGCTCAGGCTGCAGTGGAAGAATCATCTATTCGCTCCCCCGGTTTACCCGCCCGGGTTTCTGGTTTGGTTTATCAGCCTGGGCAGGTCTCCTGACTCGTCGCCAAAGACGACTCACAGTTGCGGGCACAGTCCGGGCTTTCCCGGTTCCCTGGGTTGGTTCACCTGCAAAGGTGCCAACACCCTGGCTGCTGCCGCACTTGGCGGCCATTTGGGGTTATTATCCCGGTTTTATCGCCCGGCACAATTGCCTGGCGCAATCACCGCCGGGCGTTAGGCTAAGGCCCGTACTATTGCGGCCAGTGGAGCTTGCTGAAACACTGCCATTCTTGGTCACTTTCACCGCTGGCATCACGGCTGGCATAGAGGGTTATTCTGACCCAGGCCGCATAAGGTAGCTCCAAGGCGTTGAACACTGCCGCAGGCGGCATCTGCCCCGGCAGCAAAATCTCGGCCAGTAGCAACCGGATAACCCCGCTGTGAGTCAGGATCAGTGCCGCATCGGCGCTTGCTGAAGAACCAGAATCTCCTGAAACAGAGCTTTCGGAAGAACTAACCTCTCTAGCAAGCCAGCGCTGCACCATAGTCTGCCAGCCATCCAACACCCGGCTACGAAAGGCTGGCAGCGATTCCCCGCCCGGCGGAGTATTGGCCACGGGGTCACGCCAGAAGGCTTCAGCCGCCTCGCTATGCTGCTGATAGACACTCGCCACCTTCATGCCGTCCCAGTCACCGAAGTCCAGCTCCCAGAGCCAGTCATGCTGCTGCAGCGGCGCCGGGAAATAGTCAGGCATATCGGCCTTGAGCTCGGTGGCAAAAGCCTGGCAACGCAGGGCCGGAGAACTCAGCAGCGTCAGGCGTTCGGGCTGGCTCGGCAACTGCTCCAGCGCACTACTGATAGCCCGCCAGCTGCGCCACATCTGCGCTCTGCCCTCATCGCTCAGGGCCACATCACTGCGGCCGCGGATAATCTCGCCGCCTTCACATTCGCCGTGCCGCAGCAGATAGATATTCAGTTGCCTATGTTCAGCCACACACTTCTCCCGTCAGAGTCCGGTGGTTACCGGGCCAATTTAACCTTGCCGCAGGCCGCCGGAATCCGTATATTATGGACGTCTATACGTATAAATGTCCAAAATAACTTTCCGCGCCCACACACGCCTTTGGCTATCATGCCAGATAGTGTCCCGGGCGTCAGGTTGGCAGAGATGATGTCGCGGATGCCAAGCGCCGCGAATGTAAAACAGCAATAAGACAGGTATGAAAGGTAACCCTATGGCGACTTCCCAGCACTCCCCAGGCCAGACAGAGCTCAAGCTCAAACAGACCCTCGAAGAGCGGATCCTGATTTTAGATGGCGCCATGGGCACCATGATCCAGGACTACAAGCTGGAAGAAGCCGATTACCGCGGCGAGCGCTTCAAAGATTGGCATTGCGATGTCAAAGGCAACAATGATCTGCTGGTACTGACCCAGAGCGAGATCATCAAGACCATTCACAGGGAATACCTGCTGGCCGGTGCCGACATCATAGAATCCAACACCTTCAACGCCACCACCATTGCCATGGCCGACTACGAGATGCAGAGCCTGGCGGCGGAGATCAATTATCAAGGCGCCAGAATCGCCCGAGAAGTGGCCGATGAAGTGGCTGCCGCCAGCGGTATTCCCCGCTATGTGGCCGGGGTGCTCGGCCCCACCAACCGCACCTGTTCCATCAGCCCGGATGTGAATGACCCCGGCTTTCGCAACATACATTTCGACGATCTTGTGTTGGCCTACAGCGAATCCACCGAGGCGCTGATCGCCGGTGGCGCCGACATCATCCTGGTGGAAACCATCTTCGATACCCTCAATGCCAAGGCGGCGCTGTTTGCCATCGAAAATGTGTTCGAGAAACTGGACCAAAGGTTGCCGGTGATGATTTCCGGCACCATTACCGATGCCTCGGGCCGCACCCTGACAGGGCAAACCACAGAGGCCTTTTACCATTCTCTCAGACATATCAAGCCGCTGAGCATAGGCCTCAACTGCGCCCTGGGCCCGAAAGAACTGCGGCCCTATGTCGAGGAGCTTTCCCGTATCAGCGAGTGCTTTGTCTCGGCGCACCCCAATGCCGGTCTGCCCAATGAATTCGGCGGCTATGACGAGACTCCGGCGGAGATGGCAAGCGTGATAGGCCCCTGGGCCGAAGAGGGACTGCTCAATATTGTCGGCGGCTGCTGCGGCACCACGCCTGCGCATATCAAGGCGATTTCTGAAGCCGTTAGCCTTCATGCACCAAGGCCGCTGCCTGAGCTGCCGGTGGCATGTCGCCTCTCCGGACTGGAACCCCTGACCATAGATGCAAACAGCCTGTTTGTGAATGTGGGCGAGCGCACCAATGTCACCGGCTCGGCCCGGTTTCTCAAGTTAATCAAAGAAGGCCAGTACGAAACCGCGCTGGAGGTGGCCCGTGACCAGGTAGAAAACGGCGCCCAGATCATAGATATCAACATGGATGAGGGCATGCTCAACGGGGTCGAGATGATGCAGAAATTCCTCAACCTTATCGCCTCCGAGCCGGATATCAGCAAGGTGCCTGTGATGATAGACTCCTCCAAGTGGGAGGTGATTGAGGCCGGGCTCAAGTGCATTCAGGGCAAGGGAATAGTCAACTCCATCTCCCTCAAAGAGGGCGAGGCCAAGTTTATTGAACAGGCCAAACTGGTGAAGCGCTACGGCGCCGCCGCCATCATCATGGCCTTCGATGAACAGGGCCAGGCCGATACCCGGGAGCGCAAAACCGAAATCTGTACCCGCGCCTACCGGGTGCTGGTGGATAAGGTGGGCTTCCCGCCGGAAGATATTATCTTCGACCCCAATATCTTCGCCATCGCCACCGGCATAGAGGAGCATGATAACTATGCGGTGGACTTTATCGGCGCCATTGCAGATATCAAGGCCAACCTGCCCCATGCGATGATTTCCGGCGGGGTGTCCAACGTTTCTTTCTCTTTCCGCGGCAACAACCCGGTGCGGGAAGCCATTCATGCCGTGTTCCTCTATCACGCCATCAAGGCGGGTATGGATATGGGCATAGTCAACGCCGGTCAGTTGGCCATCTATGACGATATCGACCCTGAGCTGAAGCAGAAGGTAGAGGCCGTGGTGCTCAACCTGCCCTGCCCGGTTGCCGACTCCAGTAACACAGAGCAGCTGCTCGAAGTCGCCGAGAAGTATCGCGGTGGCCCGGGCGGCGCAGGCAAGAAAGAAGATCTCGAATGGCGCAAGTTGCCGGTCAACAAACGCCTGGAACACGCGCTGGTGAAAGGGATCACCGAATACATAGACGCCGACACCGAAGAAGCGCGCCTGCAGGCCAAGCGGCCGCTGGATGTGATTGAAGGCCCGCTGATGGACGGCATGAACGTGGTGGGCGATCTCTTTGGCGCCGGTAAGATGTTTCTGCCGCAAGTGGTCAAGTCCGCCCGGGTGATGAAAAAGGCAGTCGCCTATCTCAACCCCTATATCGAAGCCGAAAAAGTAGAAGGCCAGAGCAACGGTAAGGTGCTGATGGTCACGGTCAAGGGCGATGTTCACGACATAGGCAAGAACATAGTCGGGGTGGTGCTGGCCTGTAACGGCTACGAAGTGATAGATCTCGGTGTCATGGTGCCGGTGGAGAAAATCATCGAAGTCGCCAAGGCCGAGAAGGTCGACATCATAGGCATGTCCGGGCTCATTACCCCGAGCCTGGATGAGATGGTGCACAACGTTAAAACCTTCGAGCGCGAAGGTCTGACCCTGCCGGCGATTATCGGTGGTGCCACCTGCTCCAAGATCCATACCGCAGTAAAGATAGCGCCCCATTACCCCCACGGCGCCATCTATATCGCCGATGCCTCGCGCGCCGTGCCCATGGTCAGCAAGCTCATCAACAATGAAACCCGCCAGGCCACCATAGACGAAACCTATCGCGAATATGAAATGATGCGCCAAAAGCGCCTGTCGCAGACCAAGCGCAAGCAGATTGTGCCCTTGCAGGTCGCACGGGATAACCGCTGCAGCCACGACTGGGCCAACTATCAAGCGGTGAAGCCCAACACCCCGGGGATCCAGGTGTTTGATGACTATCCGCTGGAGGACTTACTCGATCGCATCGACTGGACGCCGTTTTTCCGCGCCTGGGAGTTGCACGGTCATTTCCCGCAAATACTGGATGACGAAGTCGTTGGTACTGAGGCCCGTAAAGTCTATGCCGACGGCAAGGCGATGCTGGAGCAAATCATCCAAGAGAAGTGGCTCACCGCCAAGGGCGTTATCGGCCTCTTTCCCGCCAACAGCGTCAACTTCGATGATATAGAGATCTACACAGATGACTCTCGCAGCCAAGTGTTGCTGACCACCCATCATCTACGGATGCAGCTGGAGCGGGTGGGCAACCACAACTTCTGTCTCTCTGACTTTGTTGCTCCCAAAGAGAGCGGCGTGGCCGACTATATGGGGGGATTTGCGGTCACCGCCGGCCATGGCATCGATGCCCATATTGCCCGTTTCGAGGCGGCCCACGATGACTACAGCGCCATCATGCTCAAGTGTCTGGCCGACCGCCTGGCCGAAGCCTTCGCCGAGCGGATGCACGAGCGGGTGCGTAAGGAGTTCTGGGGTTATGCCAGCGAAGAAAACCTGGATAACGAGGCGCTTATTCGTGAAAAGTACAAGGGCATACGCCCGGCTCCTGGCTACCCTGCCTGCCCGGACCACACGGAAAAAGGCCTGCTTTGGCAGCTTCTTAAGCCAGATGAGTGTATCGACCTCAAGATTACCGAGAGCTTTGCCATGTACCCCACGGCGGCGGTCAGCGGCTGGTACTTTGCGCACCCGCAATCACGCTATTTTGGGGTAAGCAACATAGGCCGAGATCAGGTGGAAGACTACGCCCGCCGCAAAGGGATGACAGTCGCCGAAGCCGAAAAATGGCTGGCCCCCGTATTGGATTATGATCCTGAGTAAAAGAGGCTCTTAAGCGAACAACTGAGCTGTTCAGGGGCTCTCGCCTATTCGGGTGAGGGTCCCTGAATTCAAGACCGTTCCACATTTTTGATAACAGCCATACTCATCAAACACTTACTGTATCTCTCCTTCGCCCGTAAGCTGGTGCTTTTTGCAAGAACCTGAAACTGGGATTACTTTTAATGAGGTTGTCTCCATCACTTCATTGAAAAGGAATTCACTATGCGAACAGTGCATTTGGCCGCGGCCTTGCTTTGCCTATCTGGATGTACCAGTACACTCACCACAACGGTCATTAAAAGTAATGACGATCCCGGTGCAACATCGGCCAAGCAAGGTTTGGTTTACCATTTGCCGGCTTCATCGCAAACAGTAACGCTGACTCATAAATTGGTCTTTTGTCGTGTGGTCAATGATACCCTGGAGTTTGATTTCAACACTACCGCAACAGTCAAACAAACAGGGCATCCTGATCTAACCAAAGTATTCGTGATTAACCCTTCAGAGTTACATGCTTTCTCCAAAGCCTGGGGCATGAACGTGGTGATGCATCCCAATGGTTTGCTTAAATCCTTTTCCACCCATGCTGACGACAAATCCATAGAGTTGGGCATGGCGGCGATAAAAACCGTAGCCAACATTGCCGCCATTTCACAGGGAATTCCTATATCGATTGGTTCAGCTTCTCTCCCTCCAAGCGATAAAAACAACCAGGGGCAAGGCGTTACGCCTCCCAAAGCAGCTTGTATTCCAAAACTTTTGCATCAACCCTTGGTATCCGTGGTTATCGATAACCTGAAAGCTACAGTGACAAATAAACAAGGAGAGCTGAAGAAAAAACAGAAGCTCCTGGCCGCAAAAAAAGGGAATACCTCTGCAGAAGAAGCTGCGGTACTCAGCGCACAGAAAGCCGTATCCATGGCGACTCTTGAACTCGATACATTCCAGAAAGAAATCTCAGTGCAACGCGAATACACCATAGATACAGTATCAATCCCCCAAAATCAGCCTTATCTATTGCCTCTTGTTAGTGATGATTTCTTGCCTTGGGTAATATCCCGGGATACCGAGTTAAGAAATGACGTGGCGATAACTATGGCCAATAGATACCTATTTGGACTATCACTTGAAAAACTGGCTGATGTCGGATTAGCGAAAGAGAGCACCTTAAAAGCGGAAGAGGATTATCCGGGGTTGTATTACACAACGTTCGGAACCCGCAAACTACTATTAGTGCGACAAGACACTGCTAAGAAACAAAATAACCTGACGATGGTATTCAGCGGTTTTATTAATGCGCCTGAATTCGGCCACGTAGGCATTTTGCCCTACCAAAACCATATTGGAGAAAGTAACTCTTTTACGGCCGTATTCGACGCCAATGGTGCACTGACTTCAGTCGATTACGGAACTGAACGCCCTGCCTCAGAAAAAGTGGAGTCTGCCCTCTACGAGGTCACTGATTTTTATAGCGATTACGCCAATAATCGACAAACTATCCGCGATGCAGACAAGCTGGAGAGCCAGACATTGACCATCCACGCATTATCGATAGCCAATAGCACTTATCCGAACCTGACCGTTGATCAGTTAACCGCACGTGCCAGCATAGTCCAATCACTGCTCATCAAGCTTGGTGACACGGAGCAGAGTCGGGCGGCAATAACCTCTCTGTCGATGAACATAGACAATGACAATCTGATTCGATTAGCTGAGGCGTTATAAGCTGCCAAAGGTACTCGTCGGCTATCGAGTGGAACTGCTTAATATTTGCAATATAGGCAATTGGTTAGCCACCAATTGCCACTATGACTAGGGCTGATGTAATCGATATCCTGCTTCATTTTCTTTCACTAGTAAGGAAATACCTATTCGGGTCTGTTTCTTCTGTTAAAATCAGCGCAAATTGAATGTTTCAAACCAATGAGGAGCTTATGAATCCTATTATTGCCCTGCTGAAAGAGCACAATATCAGCGATGAACAAATAAACAGTCTGTTCCAGAGCCTGACCGAAAATCCCCTGATGGCCATGGGTACTCTGGGGCAGTTGGGATTACCGCCGGAAAAGCTGCAGGGGTTGATGATGCAAGTGATGCAGAACCCGGCACTGATCAAAGAAGCCGTGGAAGAACTGGGACTGGATTTCTCCAAGGTTGAAGCCGCCAAAGCCCAAATGAACAAGTCTGTTTAATCTTGTGCGCCCTCAAGGCCTGACTCATTTGGCTTTGAGGGCCGATGTCATGTTCTGTCATTCATCAGGTATTAGGCTGACAAATTGGCTGTGCCATCAGCTCAGTTCGCTGCAACGCTTAGGAAGGTGCGAATAGGTCCTCGTGGCACTCTGGCTTACACAGCAATTGGCGCTCAAGGCATCTGACTGAAGGCATGCCGGGGCATGTTGAAGTCGGATAACGCAGAGAGCCGGTTGCTGTGAAAGCCCCGAAGGGCGTGGCTTACAGACCTGTCTGCTGTGTTGTGCTTCTTGCAAAGGACTAGGGCCATTTGCTGCGAACCACGCCTTGCATCCAGGCCTGTAAGCCGACGCAGAGCACACATGGGACTTGTTCGCACCTTCCATTTTTGATAGTTCTCTGAAGCAATACCCGTATCAAGCGCCCGGCAATTTCTGCAATAACTTTGATGCCCGTCCGGATTGGCCGCTGTCACTCGTGCCGGCGTATTACCAAAATCAGTGGGATAGGGATGAAATATATGTTCCTCACCATGAGTCGTTGAACAGTTGGGACACGACTTAAACTTCCGACCGCTTCCCGGCTCCTGCTTACGTAACATTCCGTTATTCAAACGCCCACCACAAAAGTTACAGCTCATCAGCACTCTCCCTGTTATTAACTGATATTCAGCATGGCAAACAGCTCACGCTGAGCAAAAGATAACCAAAGGTGTGTTGAAAGCCAATCTATTCCCTCTTGTCTCTCCGCCATCGCCCTCACCTAACACAAGATTGAGACAAACCGTGTGCGCTTAACAAAAACGCTACAAAACGCTACATCATTTGCCGTGCCTCCCATTGAGTCGGCGTGCTTAAGTAGGTGCTCGGTCAATATTCGGCCAAGGAAGTATGGGTCGATGATCGAAAGCTGAATTTATCCCAATCATACAGGAGGTATTACAGTGACAAGATCTCAGTGGTTCCAGCGTCTATCGGCGCTATGTCTCGTCTCAGCCAGTTTGCTGCTGACACCGGCAGCCGTGGCCCAAAAACATCTCAAACAAAATCTCAGTCAATTGACCAGTCAGGCGTCCAGCATAGTCTCGGGCCAAGTGGTGTCTGTGACCGATGGCTTTGATGAGCGCAAACGCCCCTATACCCAGATCACTATTCGGGTAGGTATGGATGCCAAGAACAAACATAAGGCAGGCAGCGAATATACCTTCCGCCAGTTTGGTTTGCTCAAGCCCCGTTCCATGGGTAACGGCAAAGTCTACCTGGGCGTATCCCCCGAAGGCTTCGCCCGCTGGTCGGTTGGCGAGCAGGTAGTGGCCTTTATGAATCCGGATCTTGGTGCAGGCCTGACTTCTACCGTAGGGCTGGAACAAGGCAAATTCATTGTGCAAAACGGCAAAGTCAGCAATCAACTGGGCAACATAGGCCTGTTTGATGGCATGAACACCCAGTCGCTCAGCCCTGAAGAGCAGAGCCTTATCACCACAGCCGGTGCTGTGGATGCCGCCGCATTTATGTCTCTGGTTGGCAAACTGGTACAGGAGGCCAAATAATGAAGCTTTCAAGAATTGCCACGGCCTTACTGTTGGGCTCAGTCTCCTCTGCCGCGCTGGCCGGTGGCCCGCTGTATATTCACGAACCCACAATGCAGCCCTATAAGTGGGATACTTCCAAGGGTGCGATTCCCGTCTATACCGACGGCGGACCTGTGATTAAAAACAAGGATGGGGTTGACGTACAAACCTTCACCATTCTGGAAAAGGGGCAGGTGTTCAATCTCGACATCACACTGCCGGACGGCACTGTTATCCCGGCAGGTACAGTGCTGGACCGGGATTACACCTTCCTCAGCATAGCTCAGGCCAATGCCATTACCGCCAAGGCCGTGGGCGAATGGTCAGCGGTGGAAACCTCCACCTTTGAGATGTCGGTGCAGGGCACCATTGAACAGCAAATCGGCATCAAGGACGTCAATCAAACCAATGTCGATCAGATCTATTCCGCCGTAAACGGCTATGGTTTCTGGGTCAACTATGACACCGACGGCCAGATACTGGAACAGTATTTCGGCGTACCACGCAGCCAGGTCCTGGGGATAGCCTTCCCCGAGTGGGCCGATGAAGAAACCGGTGAAATCCTCGAGGCCACTGCCTTGATGAACGGCTGGTACGTGGGTATAGATGACACAGAAGGCGAAATGATTGCCGGGGTATTTACCCATGAATTCGGCCACGCCCTCAACATGTCGCATTCCCAGGCCAATGGCCATCTCAGCTATATGTCAGCCTCTTATAGCCCGCAATATGACGGGGTACCGGGTTGCGCCATTACCAATCAATACACCAGCGCCAGCCAGATAGCGCCGGACACTATTGAAACCATGTTCCCCTTCATCAATGTGTTAGGAGTTCAGGGTGCCGAGCAATCAACGGTCAATGTGCGCGACGACATAGTCAACCTGTCCGATCTCTACCCTACAGCGGAATATCGTTCTGGCTACGGCTCGATTTCCGGCACCTTGTACACCAAGGAAGGAGTGGACTATTCGGGTATGAACATGGTGGCCCGCAACCTGGATAACCCTCTGTACGATGTGGTCACTCAACAGTCCGGCAACCTGACTCAAGGGCTTGTAGGCCCGGATGGCAAGTTCACCATCAATGGTCTGACACCCGGCGGTCGCTATGTACTCTATATGGAGACTATCAAGGCGGGAGGCTATCCAACCCGACAAACCGCCCTCTTGTCAGAGGCCGAATACTGGAACAGCAATGAAAGCAGCAATCCGGCCAGCGATAGAGCCTGTGATTTCACTCCTATCATTGCCGAAGCCGGGGTGACCAAACAGGCCGATATCTATTTCAACGGCTATAGCGATGGCATCCAATATACACCGCTGGTAAGCGCCTTTGTGCTGGATCATGCCAAGAACGGCAAACGTGCCATGGGGATAGCCGGCACTACGCCTTTCCTCTATGACAGCACCAAGAAAGCCCTGTTCGAGCTGCACCCGGCCGGTAATGCCGTGGTTGCCGGACACGCCACCATGAACAAAAACGCCACCAAGGCCGGTGTTATGGCGGACTTCAGTGGCAACGGCATCAGCAATGCCGCCATCTGGGATCTGCGTAGCGACAAACTAACCTCGCTTGGGGATCTCAACGGTAACAGCTGCGGTGGCTCGGGGCAGTCAGGCACCAACTCCAGCTATGTCTGGGATATGGATGACAATGGCGACACAGTTGTCGGCACCGCCTATCTGGATACTGACGGTAACGGCGCCTGCCAGAGTGCATTCAAGGACGAGATAGTGCCCTTTATCTGGACCAAGAAGGCCGGTATGCAGCAACTGCCTTACCAATTCGCCGAAAAGGTTCAGTGGCTGCGTGCCGACAGGATAGCCGGCAACGGCAGTACTATTACCGGCACTTATGATGGCACCAGTCAGGTTGCCTGGGTCGATGGACGCTTCCACGACACCTCTGCTGAGTTTGGCGCCCAGGACTCCTCGGTGATATCCAACGACGGCAGCACAGTTGGCTTTGGCACCCGCACCGGAGTCACCCTATGGCATACGGACTCGGGCCAACAGGAGCACATAGGCAGCCTGCGCTGGTGTGAGCAGGTACCTTTCAATCACTTCTTCCTGGGTAATCTGTGTGCCGAAGGTTGGGATCACGACAGTATCAGTGCCGAATTTGGCGTACCGCGTATGCTGCTGCTTGATGCCAGCGACGATCTGTCGATGATTACCGCTCGCTCCGGCAGCCTGTTTACCGGTTTCAGTGGTGGTATCTACCTGGAAGGTTTGGGTTGGATGAGCACCAAGGAGTTCTTCGCCAAGCAAGGCGTTACCGAAGCCAAGGCACTGACCATAGACAACCCTTTTGCCATCAGTGCCAACGGCTCTGAAATGATGGGTGGTATCGCAGGAGCTGTCTTGTCTATCGATGTCGATCTGAACAAGGCCTTTGTCTGCCGGGAGGGCCAGGATGTTCAGCTCAGCTTCCCAAAACAGGTTGTTGCTGCCGTCAAAGGCGGAGCCGAGTTTGGTCGCTGTGCCCACCTGAACGATTGATGCAAAGTTGAAGTAAACAACTGCCAACGGGAGCCTCAGGGCTCCCGTTTTTTGTCTGCCTAAAACCTTCCATCATGCGGTTGTTCTCAAGCCAGGCTGCCACTTTCCAACCGAAGAAATTGGTGCATCTAATTCCTTAGGCTTTCATGAATTACTGGCTCTGCTATAATTTGTGCCCGAAATTTCCAGGCATTTCCAGACGAGCGGTAAGCCATGTCCACTACAGGTGTTGAACTCTTTAATCCCGGCCAACAGGCACAAGCCCCTGATGCCGCCCCCAGCCAAGCGGTGCAACTGGCCGACAACAAGCTGGAGTTGATGGCTCCGGCCAAGAATGCCGATTTCGGTATTGAGGCCATTCGCCACGGGGCGGATGCCGTCTACATTGGTGGCCCGGCGTTCGGTGCCCGCCATACTGCCGGCAACTGTGTCGAGGACATTGCCCGCCTGTGTGAGTTTGCCCATAGGTATCACGCCCAGGTATTTGTCACCTTCAATACCATATTGCTGGACGATGAACTGGAAGAGGCCAAGCGCCTGATCTGGGCCGTGTACGAGGCCGGTGCCGATGCCATTATTGTGCAGGACCTGGGGCTGCTTGAGCTGGACTTGCCACCGATTGCACTGCATGCCAGCACTCAGATGGATAACAGGGTTCCGGCCAAAGTCGCCTTTCTCGAGCATGTGGGCTTCTCCCAAGTAGTGTTGGCGCGGGAGCTGAGTCTGAGCCAAATTCGCGCCGTGGCCGCCGAGACCAAGATGCGACTGGAGTTCTTTATCCATGGCGCCCTGTGCGTGGCCTACAGCGGCCAATGCTATATCAGTGAGGCCTACACAGACCGCAGTGCCAACCGCGGCGAATGCTCGCAGCAATGCCGGATGCCGGGTAATCTCAAGACCCGCCAGGGCGACATCATTGCCAGCAACGACCATATGCTGTCGCTGAAGGACAACAACCAGACAGATAACCTCGAAGCGCTGATCGATGCCGGGATCCGCTCCTTCAAGATAGAGGGCCGACTCAAGGACCTCAGCTACGTCAAGAATGTTACCGCTCACTACCGCCAGCAACTGGATGCCATCATGGCGCGTCGGCCCGAGTTTGAACCCTCGTCCCACGGCCGTTGCCACTACAGCTTCACCCCGGATCCGGACAAGAGCTTTAACCGTGGCAAGACGGACTACTTTGTCAATGAACGCAAGGCGGACATCGGCGACTTCCGTACTCCGAAATACTTGGGAGTAGAGGTAGGCAAAGTCAGCAAGATAGGCAAAGACTTCATCCAGGTCGACTCGGATGCCGAGTTCCACAACGGTGATGGCCTGGGCTTCTTCGCCGCCAACTATCAAAAGGCCAGGTTGTCGGATGACAAGCTGACAGGTTTTCGGGTCAACCGCGCCGAGGGTAACACCCTGTACCTGAAAAACATGCCGAAAGATCTCTATGTCGGTGCCACCTTGTATCGCAACAAAGATCAGGCCTTTGAAGCCCTGCTGGCCAAAGAATCTGCCGAGCGAACCCTGTTGCTGGACTTCAGCCTCAGCAATACCCAGACAGGTCTGGCGCTGACCGCCGCCGACCGTCATGGCCATCAGGCGACAGTGACCGCTGACTTCGAAAAACAGCAGGCCAAGGATATTACCCGCAACCGTGAATCACTCGGCAAGCATCTCGCCAAGCTGGGCAATACAGATTTTCGTCTCGGACAAGTGGATTTGGGCGATGCCGAAGCCGTTTTTGTACCGGCATCCATCATCAATGGCCTGCGCCGTGATGCCATTGCTGCGCTGGACGAAGCGCGCATTCAGGGGTATCAAAGACCCACGCCCTGGGTACGGGACGACAGCGCCCGCTTCCCGCAGCGCAGCCTGACCTATCTTGGCAATGTGGCCAACCAAAAAGCCAAGGACTTCTATACCCGTCACGGGGTGGTGTCCATCCGTGATGCCTATGAAGTGCGGCCGGTAAAAGGCGATGCGCCTTTGATGATCACCAAGCACTGCATACGTTACAGCTACAACATGTGCCCCAAAGAAGTGCCGGGGATCAAGGCAGAGCCGCTGGAAATGGAGCTGGGTGGCAAGCAGTTCAAGCTGGTGTTCGACTGCCATAAGTGTGAAATGCTGTTGGTGGGTTAAGGAGAAAAACATGGGATTTTTGAACGCCTTGATGGGCAACGCCAGTGAAGTGGATCTGGATAAACTCAACGAAGAACTGACGCCGATTATGGCCGACAGCGAACAGTTGCAGCTGGCCTATAAACTGGTTCGCGACATGTTTGTCTTCACCAACAAGCGCCTGATCTTAATAGATAAACAAGGCATGACCGGCAAGAAAGTGAGTTATCACTCCATCCCCTACAAGGCGATAGTGCACTTTGAAGTGGAAACCGCCGGGCGCTTCGACATGGATGCCGAACTCAAGCTGTGGATCTCAGGCCAGGCAGAGCCCCTGGTCAAAGAGCTCAAGCGCGGCACTGATGTGGTGGGTATTCAAAAGACCATAGCCAAATTCACGCTCTGAGGTTAAAAAAGTCTAAGATCCGCTATTTGACAGGGAAAGCGCTTCTTCAATGCCGGTCTGCGCCACAAACTCCTCATCGTGACTGACCAGAATAAAAGCGCCAGGGTATGCTGCCAGCGCCGCGGCCAGACGCGCTTTCGATTCAATATCCAGATGATTGTCAGGCTCATCCAGCAGCAGTAAGGGATTGCTCCGCTGGTGACTGACATAAAGCATGGCCAGCTTCATCTTTTCACCGCCGCTGAGACAAGCCACAGTGCGGTGCACCTGCTCGGCGCGAAAGCCTATCTGGGCCAGCAGAGTGCGGCGCTGACTGTCATCCATCAGGCTGGGATTCACCTGGTTATGATCAATCGGGCTGCTATCAACTTGAGCACAGCGCTGCAGGGTTTCCAACAGTGTCCACTCTGGCTTGAGTAAGCTGAAATGCTGATCCAGATAGACACTGTGGCCATTGAGTTGCACTTGCCCAGCGCTCAACGCCAGCCTAGCTTGCAAGACCCGAAGCAAGCTGGACTTACCACTGCCATTGGCCCCCGCCAAACGCAGTTTCTCGCCACTGCTGAGGGTTAAATTGATAGGTTCTCGACTGCCATAGGGCAAGACAGCGTCCAATAGCCGTACCAAACTCTGCTTTGCCACTGGCTGGCCATGGGTTTCGCGCCCCAGAGTCAGGTTTTGCCTACGCCTTTGCTCACACTGCTGTTTCAGCCCGTCAAGCTCAGAGTCCAGCAGTCGCTGATGTCGCCGCTCCCGGGTCGACATGGCCGCCGCATTGGCACCGGCCCGCTCTTTTTGACGGTCGAGCAACACCTTGGCCTGGCTGCCACTGCGCGCCAATTTCTCCCCTTTGGCTGCTCTCTGTTGTGCCCGCTCCCGACTCAACTGCGCCTGCTTTCTTGCCTGACACCGGGCCTTGACGACATTCTCCAACCTGCGTTCAAGCGCTTGCTGTGCCAGGGTGTGCTGATGCCAATAGCTGTCATAGTTGCCGCCATAGGAATCCAGCCCCAAGCTGTTGAGCTCCCAGATTTCATCCATCTGTCGCAGCAGATCTATATCGTGGCTTATCAGCAGGATCTGCCCCGAAAATGCCGACATCCGCTGCCACAGCCACTGTCTGCCGCCTCTGTCCAAATGATTGGAAGGCTCATCGAGCAGCAACCAGTCGGCCTCGCTTTGAAACAAACGCCATAGTTTCAGCTTGGCCTGCTGGCCGCCGCTGAGGCGTTCGAACTCAAGCTCGGGCTCTGCCGGCAACCCCAGCTCCCGGCAGAGTTCGCAAAAGGTTTGCCGCACCTGCCAGTCGTCATTGAGCTGCTCAAACCAATGACTGTCACAACAGCCCTGCTCTATTTGTGTCAGTGCCTGTAATCTGGTCGCCAAACCCAGGCATTGGCTCAGGTAGCTTCCGGTTTGCATTGTTGGCACTTGGGATGAGGGGCCATCAACCCGGCTTGCTGCGGCCGTTAGCAGCTTTGGTTCTTGCTGCTGCCGGTATATACCGCAAATGCCCCGGCGCTCAACCGTGCCGCTATCCGGCGCTCTCAAACCGCAGAGTATTTCGCCCAGCAAACTCTTGCCTATGCCGTTGCGACCAATCAGGCCGGTCATTCTAGCGCTCAGGTTACAGCTGATATCGGCAAACAATGGCTCAAGGCCATGAGTATAGAGTGAGATTTGTCTTGCATTAAATGCCTGCATCTTGCCTCCTGCAGACAGGGAGGCACGGCGAGATCCGATCCGGGTTTAAGCAGTCATGATATGGCGAATGAGTGCCAACTGACTGCAACAATAAAGACTTGAGCGAACACGCCGACCGACCCTGCCAATCTAATAATGGAAAAGTAAAAAAGATTGGTGATCAGGTGTCAGTTGTTCATTTTGGCGTGAGCTCCAATAGGCGAGGATGGCGGAATTATAACCGCCTGAGACAACAAAAATCCAGCTTGTCCCCTTTGGGGGTTGTCCTTTGGGATGAGAGTGCGGCTCAAAACTAAACAGGATGCTAGAGCAGTCTATGACTCAGCTCAATATCATTGTTCCTTCTGACTTCTATTGACTAAATATCCTCAATAGCGGATATTTAGTCAATTATACCCACCGGGGTATAAAGTAACATTTATCCCAACAAAGGGATAAATGTTATCTCATCCTCTAGTGGGGATATGAGATAACTTTAAAATTCATCTCTAATCATTGAGGGCTGGAACTAATGATATATAGTCCAAAGCAACTCGCAGATATGATGCTACTGATACGCCAAAAGAATGGCTGGACTCAGTCAGAGTTGGCGAAAAAAGTCGGTATAAAGCAAGCAACAATCTCGAACTTCGAGAACAACCCCAACAAAACAACGCTTTCTACCTTCTTTAAGCTTGTACAAGCGATGGATCTAACACTGAGTATCCAAGAAAAAACACAGCTGACTTCGCCAAGTGAAAATGATGATGAGAGTTGGTAATGCAAAAGCTAATAGCATACATGAATGGTGAACTTGTTGGCACCTTGGCGAAGCATAAGAACGGCGCTCACACTTTTCAATATGATAAGGACTGGATAACCAATGCAATGGCTCGCCCACTGTCATTGTCTTTGAGGCTTCAATTACCGACTATCACTTCCGATGCCGTTATCAACTATTTTGACAACCTCTTACCAGACAGCCCACAAGTCAGAGATAGGATCGTTGCAAGGTACAGAGCCTCGTCCAAACAACCATTTGATCTCTTGAAAGAAATTGGAAAGGATAGTGTTGGTGCTATTGCACTATTTCCTCCCGAACACCCCTATAAAAAAGAGCCACTCAGCTACGAAATATTGGATAACAAGAAACTAGAAGCCGTTCTTTCTGCATACAAGTCTGATATTCCCCTCGGAATGCTCAAAGAGGAAGAAGACTTTAGGATCTCAGTGGCAGGTGCTCAAGAAAAAACCGCACTCTTATTCATTGATGGACAATGGTGTATACCGAAAGGAAACACCCCAACCACTCACATTATCAAGCTGCCAATAGGCGAAATACCACAAGCTAGCGCGACACTGGATCTCAAAGATAGCGTAGAAAATGAATATCTTTGCATTGAGCTAGCTAAAGCGCTGGGATTCGCAGTTCCCAGCGTCAATATAATCAAAACAGACAACCTTAAAGCTTTAGCTGTAGAACGATTTGATCGACGCTGGACAAAAGACAGAGCAGGCTTGCTACGCTTACCTCAAGAAGATATTTGCCAAGTGTTTGGTATGCCATCATCCATCAAATATGAATCTCAAGGTGGTCCAGGCATAGAACAGATCATGAAGTTACTAATGGGCTCAAGTAATGCACTTGAAGATCAATATAACTTCATGAGATTCCAGGTATTTCAATGGATCATTGGGGCTACGGATGGACATGCTAAAAACTTTTCTATCTATATTGATAGAGGAGGTAGCTATCGACTCACTCCATTCTACGACATTCTTTCAGCCTACCCATTACTGGGAGGAAAAGGACTCAATATTAGACAACTTAAGCTCGCAATGGGGTTAAAAGCCACAAAAGGCAAGAAGTATGAAATCAATAAAATCCTGCCTCGTCACTTTTTAGATACTGCTAAAGCTGTGAATTTTAGTCAGGATAAGATGCAAAGAATAATGGATGAAATGAAAGGTGCGTTACCTGAGGCAATCTCGCAAGTAAGGGCGAATCTACCGGAGGGCTTTCCAGAGCATATCTCCAACTCAATTTTTGAGAATGCCAACAAAATAATTAAAAAAATCTAGCTATAAGCTATTAATTTTAAATGCTATTTCCATAAGCGGATGCGGGTTAATTTCCTTTTTAAGTAAGATTTTCATTACCCGTGCCAATCTAAAAAAGGATGCCGCAGCATCCTTTTTCTCAAGCCGTTAGCCGGGGCAACTTACTGCTGCTCGGCCGTCTGGTTTTCCGTGGTTTGCTTCAATAGCCGACTGGTCATGGTACCTGCGGTCATGGAGCCGGATACGTTCAAGGCGGTACGCGCCATATCAATCAGCGGCTCGATGGAGATCAGCAGCGCCACAATGGCCACCGGCAGCCCCATGGCAGGCAGGACAATTAGCGCCGCAAATGTTGCACCGCCACCGACGCCGGCTATCCCGAAGGAGCTGATGGTCACTATGGCAATCAAGGACAGCATGAAATGCAAGTCCAGTGGATCTATGCCCATGCTGGGCGCCACCATGACAGCCAACATGGCAGGATAGATACCGGCGCAGCCGTTCTGACCGATAGTGGCACCGAACGAGGCCGCCAGATTGGCAATGGCCGGCGGCACATTCAGCTGGGTCACCTGAGCCTCGACATTCAATGGAATAGTCGCCGCCGAACTGCGCGACGAGAAGGCAAAGGTCAGCACGGGCCAAATTTTACGGAAGTAGTCCAGCGGGCTAACGCCTACCATGGCCACCAGCATGCCGTGAACAACAAACATCAGCAGGATGGCGACGTAAGACGCCAGAATAAAACCCAACAGGTTGAGCATGTCGGCAGCGCTGGAAGAGGCGACCACCTTGGCCATCAGCGCGGCAATACCATAAGGAGTCAGCGCCATAATCATCTTCACCAGGCGCATAACAATCGCCTGCGCACCTTCAACAAAGGTCCGTATGGGGGATTCCAGTTGCTCTTTCTCATGCATCACTTTGCGGGCCGCTATCCCGAGGAGGATACCGAAAATCACCACGGCAATGATGGAAGTGGAACGGGTACCGGCCAGATCGGCAAAAGGATTTACCGGAATAAAGCTCAGCAGCATTTGCGGTACAGTCAGATCGGCAATCGAAGCCGCCTTGGTATCCAATACCGCCATTTGCGCCGTTTCCCGGCTACCGGCTATCAGCCCCTCGGCAGAAATCCCTGAGATGGAAGTGACCAGAATACCTATCAAAGCCGCTACGGCCGTGGTCGCCATCAAAATAAATATGGTCAGGGAGGAGATCTTGCCGAGCGAGCCGCCCTTATCCAACTTGACCACTGCCGCTACCATGGACACCAACACCAAGGGCATGATCACCATCTTCAGCAAGGCCACATAGCCACCACCGACTATGGCTATCCAACTGAGCGTCTCTGCAGTGACCGGGCTGTCCACGCCAAAGTAAGACTGCATCAGGAAACCATAGGCACTGCCGAGGATTAAACCGATCAGCACCAGACGGGATAATTTGTGCTCTTTTTGCTGTTGGTGAAACAGAATAAACAGAACGCCGAGAAATACCGCAATGGATGCGATAACTGCAATAGACATATGGAACCTTATACGGGAAACGGTATATGAAGAGAGAATCTACCGCATAATAAGCGCTAGTTTAAGCACGACAAAATATTAAGTTATTATTCTTTATAGCCTCTGATTATAAATAACCTGACTTAACCCCACACAAAACGGCCAAATTTCGCACGATACCGTACAAGCGCTAACAGAAAGTTACACAAAATAATCCCATCAAGCCGTGCCCGGATAAGCTTGTTTTCATCATCCGGGGATATACTCCCGAGGCAGCCTTCGCTGCCGAATATAATAACTATCTGTATCTAAAGGAGACTTTCCGTGAAGAAGGTTGGAATTCTGTTGCTCTGCCTCTTGATGCCACTGGCATCGGCGTGGGCAGAGCCGGGCAAGCCCTTGTCGGTTGAGCTATTGTGGCAACTCAAGCGTATCGGCAGCCCGGTAGTATCGCCCGGCGGCGAGCATATCATCGCCCCCGTGACCGAGTATGATGTCAAGGCCGACAAAGGGTCGACCCAACTTTGGTACTTTGATGCCGATGGCAAACATCAACGCCCACTGACTGCCGCCGGACTCAAGGTGAGCAACCCGGTATTTTCTCCTGATGGCAACACTCTGGCCTTTGTCAGCCAGCGTAATGAAGACGATGCCGGGCAGATCTATCTGCTGCCGATGAATGGCCCGGGTGAAGCCCAGCGGTTGACCGAAGTGCCTACCGGCGTGTACGGCATCAAATGGGTAGGTAAACATCTCTATTTCATCAGCAACATCTTCCCCGGGCAGGACTGGAAGCAGATGCAAGAGCAGCTGAAAGCCGACAAGGACAACAAGACCTCGGCCAAGCAGTGGAATGCGCTGCCCTATGCCCAGTTCGATCACTGGCTGGATGAACGTCGTCAGGCGCATGTGTTCCGAATTCCTGCCAAGGGCGGCGAGATAGAAGCCATTACTCAAACACTGGGCCATGAGCTGCCTCGTTCGAGTCAAAGCGCCGGCAGCTATGATGTGTCTGCCGATGAGAAACTGATCGCCTTCAACGCCTACGGTTCCGACAACCGGGTCGATCCCAAGCTGGACATCTTCCTCGGCAAGATAGGCGCAGACAAGGCAGAAAACCTGACACCGGACAACGAAGCGCCCGATAGCCGCCCAAGCTTCAGCCCCGACGGCAAGACGCTGGCCTTCACTCGCCAGAAGATCCCGGGTTTCTATGCCGACACCTCCAGGCTGATGCTGCTGGATATCCACAGCCGTAAGCTCAAGACCCTGACCGCCAATTGGGACAGATCTGTGTCTCAGTTCAGTTGGACGCCGGATGGCAAAGGCTTCTACGCCGCCATTGATGATGCCGCCACCAGCCGTATCTATCATATCGATGCCAAGAGCGGCAAAGTGAAGGCGATCACCAAGGACACCAACTATGGTCAGCCGCAGATAGGCAAGAAAGGTACTCTGATTGCCCTCAACGACAGCTTCCTTTATCCGGCGCGACTGCTGGCGATCAATCCCAAGAACGGCAAGGGCCAAAGGCTGGAGCAGTTCAATGATGAACTGCTCAAGGATGTGGATCTGGGCAGCTATGAGTCTGTGACCTACAAGGGTTACAACAACCAGGATATCCAGATGTGGGTGCACTACCCACCGGGTTTCGATCGCAGCAAGAAGTACCCGCTGTTTATGCTGGTACACGGCGGCCCACACAACGCCATCAGTGATGGTTTCCACTATCGCTGGAACGCCCAGACCTTCGCCTCCTGGGGTTATGTCACTGCCTGGCCCAATTTCCACGGTTCCAGCGGCTTCGGCCAGGACTTTGCCGATGCCATCAACCCGGACTGGAAAAACAAGTCTCTGGATGATGTCCTCAAGGCAGCCGACTGGTTTGAACAAAAGAGCTGGATCGACAGCGATCGCATGGTGGCCGGTGGTGCCAGCTACGGCGGCTATCTGACTTCCATCATCCTCGGGCAGAAACATCCGTTCAAGGCGCTGTTGATCCATGCCGCCGTGTACGACATGTACTCCCAGATGGCTTCCGACTTCGCCGTACACAGCACCCGCTTCGGCCACTACTGGGAAAACCCGGAAATCTACCAGTCGATTTCACCCCATTACTTTGCCGCCGGTTTCAATACACCGACGCTGGTGAGCCATGGTCAGCTGGACTACCGGGTGCCCGTGGGACAAGGTTTTGAGCTGTTCCGCACCCTGCAAAGCCGTGGAGTGGAATCGCGGATGATCTATTTCCCCGATGAGAACCACTGGATCATGAAGCCCAATAACTCCATCTATTGGTATAACCAGGTCAAAGACTGGATGACCCATTATGCCGAGCCGGGCCCGCGTTAATCGCCGATAATCGGCATCCAAGCAAGAAGGCGACTCAGGGTCGCCTTCTTTCATATTAATGCAATGGAAAGCGAACATCAGAGCATGGGTACTATGGATGCCAGCAAAAGACCGCCCATCAACAGGTTAAAACCACGGGCGTAGTTGGGCGCCGTCAGCCAGCGACTCAACTGTTTGCCGATAAGGGTCCAGATACTGACAGACGGGACATTGACCAAGGCAAATATTACAGAGATCAGCAACAACTGCTGCCAACTGGCACTCGGGTTGTATAGACTCACCGCCGCCAGCGCCATGGACCATCCCTTGGGATTGAGCCACTGAAACAATGCCGCTTGGATAAAGGTCATGCTGCGATAACCTTCATTGGTATTTCCCGGACGACTCAAGGCGATTTTCAGCGCCAGATACACCATGTAAGCAATACAGAGCAAACTCAGTAACTGGTGCAACCAAGGATAGGCCTGAAACAAGCCGGTCACGCCGATCCCCACCAACAACAGCATCAGGCTGAACCCCAGCACTATCCCCAGCATATGCGGTAAGGTGCGAACAAAACCCACATTGGCACCTGAAGTCATCAACATGATGTTGTTGGGCCCTGGGGTCACGGTTGAAACAAAGGCAAACATCACCAAAGGCCATAGCAAATTAGGCTCCATTCTTGCTTTACTCCTGAAATAAACAGTCAGCAAATACTAGATGGATTGGGACGCAATTTTGTGCTTATATTTGCTCTTAAAGTGAAAAGTAAGCAATAAAACATCACCATGGATAGATTTGACGAAAGAATATTGCAAGGGCTACAGAGTGATGGCCGGATCTCCAATGTCGAGCTGGCCGAGCGGGTGGGATTATCTCCCTCTGCCACCCTGAGGCGGGTACAGGAACTGGAGCGAAAAAAACTGATCAAGGGCTACCGGGCCGTATTGGACAAGAGCCAACTGAACATAGGTTTTATTGCTTACGTCGCCATAGGCCTCAACAGTCACAGTAAACAATCCCAGTTGGGCTTTGAAGAGCATATCCGCTACGCCAAAGAAGTGATCGAGTGCCACAATATCACAGGCGCCAACGAATACCTGTTGCGGGTCGAGACCAAAGATCTCAGCAGTTATAAACGTTTTCATGCCGAAGTCCTCGGAGAATATCCTCAAGTCAAATCCATCACCACCATGGTGGTAATGGATTCACCGAAAGATCAACGTCAATAATTGTCTGCGATAAACCGCATGTCGCATGGTATTGCTGGCGACACTTTTTATCCTTGGGTACCATTGAGCAATAAAGAGGCGCCTGGACATGCCGGCGCCAGGGAAGATGGATACCTGAATGGAATTGAGATATGCGTTGCTGTGCTTGTTTTTGCTGCTAACCAGCCTAAAACTATTTGCATTAGAGCAGGTTAAGCTTCCCATTGTTGACATAGAACAAAGCAACGTCGCGCTTGATGAATTCAAAATCGGCTATTTTGTTGATGACAGCAAGAGCCTCGGTTTTGAGCAGGCAAGCCAGAAGCCTTTCGGCGTAACCAATAATGTCACCACCTTGGGCACCAATGCCAGGGTCACTTGGTTCAAGCTGATACTGCACAATAAGCTCTCGCAGGAAAAGCCGCTGTTTTTACACCTGCCCCATGCTTACCATGTGCAGCAAATCGACATCTATGAAGAAAGCGGCCAACAACTGCAACGACACGAGCAGTTGGATCTCGAACAGGCCGCCGACAACCCACTCATGTATCGGGGTACAGTCGTCTACCCATTGAAGCTGGCCCCAGATCAGATAACAACCCTGTATATTCGTAGCCACGCCTACTCCCATCAATGGTTTGCCATGACACTGATGGATGAGGAAAATTCGCGGCGGGCCCTGGTGAGCACTCACTATGATATTGCACTTATGGTGGGCATGTTGCTGGCACTGGTGTTCTACAACTGCCTGCTTTATTTCGCCACCAGTAAGAAAGAGAACATCTACTATTCGCTGTATCTGATCTCGGGTCTGGTGTGGATTGCCCTCTCCTATGGCTTAGTTGCCAGCGTGTTCAACGCCTACGGCTCGAGCGTCTTCATGCTCAATCTGTCGCTGATCACCATGCCGATTTTCCTGCTGCTGTTTATGACGGCCATCTTCGAGACCAGGCAGTTCTACCCCACAGAGCACAAGGCGTTGCAGCTGATGTTGCTGTTACTGCTGGCGACCCTGTTCTGGGGCTTATTTGATATCTCAGCAGCACTCAAACCCGCCAGTAGCCTGGCAGCACTCATGATGTTGGTGACCTTCTCTGTGAGTATCTCCCTCTATCGCAAGGGCAATCCACTGGTGAAGTACTTTCTGGTGGGCCACAGCTTCTTCGTGATCTTCAACGGCATAGCCGTGCTCTTCTACAAGGGCTTGATCTCTCCGAGCTATCTCAGCAGCCACGGAGTCGGCATAGGCATTATGCTGGAAGCCCTGACCCTGGCGTTTATCATCTCCTACAGGATCAAAATTCTTGAAGATATCCGCGCCTCGCAGGAAGAGCTCAAGCGCCAGGCGGCCACAGACCCTCTGACCAAACTCTATAACCGGCGCTATTTCTATTCTGAGGCCGACTATCAACTTAAGCTGGCCGGCCGCAATGGCGAAGCTATCTCTGTGCTTATTCTGGATATAGACAGTTTCAAGCAGATCAACGATAACTTTGGTCACCACTTGGGCGACAGGGTGATAGTCGCCCTGGCCAAATTATTGAAGCAACACTGCCAAGGAGCCGAGATGGCGGCCCGCTTCGGCGGTGAAGAGTTCGTGATCTTGCTGCCGGGAGCCCCACTAAACCAAGCCTTGCAGCGAGCCGAGCAGCTGCGCCTCAATGTCGAAGCGATGCAGCTAACCGCCGACACGGGAGACAAGATAAGTTGCACCATAAGCTTGGGCATCGCCGAGGTTGAAATTGCAACAGAATCGATAGAAGCGGCCGTAAAACGAGCCGACCGCGCGCTATACCAAGCCAAAAACAGTGGCCGCAATCGCATATGCGCCGACACGCCAGGGGCGCTAGAGAGCTTACCGGCTGCCGCTGACTCGGTTTGAAAAAAACCGGGGGAGCCTCGGCTCCCCACTGCTTAGAGCATGATGCCTGCAATAACCGCCGACAATAAGCTCACCAGAGTCGCCCCGTAAACCAGTTTGAGACCATAGCGGGATACTACAGCACCTTTTTCGGGGCTGAGCGCCTTCACCGCGCCGGCGATCATTCCAATTGAACTGAAGTTGGCAAAAGACACCAGGAACACCGACAACACTCCCGTGGTATGAGCCGACAAGGCCCCCTCTTTGACCATTTTGCTCATATCTATCATGGCGACAAACTCATTGGTTACCAACTTGGTGGCCATGATACTGCCTGCTTGCATCGCTTCGCTGGCAGGAATACCTATCAACCAGGCCAAGGGATAGAACACATAACCCAATACCTGTTGGAAACTGATACCGAACACCACCTCAAACAGATAGTTGACCAAAGCAATCAGGGCGATAAAGCCAATCAACATGGCCGCGACTATAACGGCAACGGTAAAACCGGCAATGATATATTCCCCCAGCATCTCGAAGAAACTGACCTTGCCACTACTCTTTTTATCGGCAGTCATCAGTTGGTCTGTGGTCGAATTATCCACTTCATAGGGGTTAATAATATTGAGCACCACAAAGGTACTGAACATATTCAGTATTAAGGCGGTCACCACAAAACGCGGCTCTATAAGCTGCATATAGGAACCGACAATCGACATGGATACTGTGGACATGGCTGTGGCAGATAGGGTGTACATCTGCTTGTCTGTCATGTGGGGAACCAGGTTCTTGATGGCAATGAAGTTCTCTGACTGGCCCACAATCATGGAGCTCACGGCATTGAATGACTCCAACTTTCCCATGCCGTTAATCTTACTGAGACAGATGCCTATCCCCTTGATGATCAAGGGCAGGACTCTCAAGTACTGCAATATACCTATCAAGGCAGAAATGAAAATAATCGGCATCAATACCATGAAGAAAAAGGTAAATCCCCCCTCATTGGTCACACTGCCAAATACAAAATCCGTCCCTTGCTTGGCAAACTCCAGTAACTTGGAGAAGGCGGCAGCAAAGCCTCCCACTATTGTCACCCCAACAGAAGAGTTCAACAGGAACCAAGCCAGCAACAATTCCACCAGCAGCAGTTGTATCACATAACGGATTTTTATCTGGCGCCAGTTATTAAGGTTAGCCAAGAGTGCCAAGCCAAGAATGGCCAACATACCTACAAAAAAATTTACATATTCCATAGCATCCACCTAACGCTGTTTTATTTTTAGCCACTCGAAATTTAATTCAGTAGAAACTGAATATGAGAGTGTTGTGATTTTAATAATCTTGAATAAGTTAAAAACAATGTGATCGGCAATAGTACAACAGTGAATTCAAGCAAATTCATGAATATTAATTAATAATAGATTATTAAATCTATTCATAGTGTTATCGATCAAGCTTGATAAGAGCAAGTTCAAAAAACAAACAATCTTCTTATTAGCAATAAAAAAACAAAATATATAGCAACAATTCAAAACACAAAACCAATCACAAAAGCCAACAACTGCAACCTGAAAACAAGCCATACCACCAAAAAACAACAAAAAACCGAAAAGCGAAAACGGATTAAACACAAAAATTAATCATGCTTTATATTCCACTTTTCACTTAAGTGTAAAAACCTACTCAAAGGAAAATACAAAATACCGATAATTAAAAGGTTAGAGAAAAACAACCATCATCAACGTAGATTAAAACCCATCAATAATTTAGCCACAGAACTCGGCAACAAGTGTTAATTCCACAAGAGCCAGAACAAACCACTTTCAAAAAGAAAAAGCCTCAATAAAATCCGGATAAAAATAGTGAGAGTGAAACAAAAACAAGATGAAAGGTTCAAGTCCGGCAATTAAACCCATAGCCTTATTGGTCATATCAATATTGGCAAGTTTTACGGCCAGTGCCGTCGAAATCTATGGCGATGAGAATAACCAGGTGATTGTAGGCGGTAGGTTGCAACTGCATGTGATCAACACCCAGGGAAAAACCGAGATGGCCAATGCCGGCTCCAGAGTACGCTTCGGCTTCGACCATAAGCTCAATAACGGCTGGGTCATAGACACCCTATTCGAATGGGGCGTCAACGCCGTTGGCAAAACCGATTTGGTATACAGCAGCGACAGTGCCTTACATGCCGAAAGTGACGATTTTCTCAGTAATAGATTGGGTTATGTCGGCTTCAGCCATGAAAACTATGGCCGCCTCTCCTTCGGTAAGCAATGGGGGGTATGGTACGACGTTGTCGGTGCCACCAACCAAGGCATGGTGTGGGATGGCAACGCTGCCGGAGTATTCAGCTATAACAAAGGCGATGGCGCAATCAATGGTGTCGGCCGCGGTGACAAAATCATGCAATACCGCAACAGCTGGGGAGCATTCGAGTTGGCTGTTCAGGCACAAATTAAAGATGAATTAACCAAACTCAAGGCCAGTGGTGACCCAATAAATCCTTTCCCTCCGGGTTCCATGTTGAATGACTCATTCCATGACACTCAAGTGCGAATGTACAACACCTACGGAGTTGCCCTTGGCTACCAGCTGGGCGGAGGTTGGAAACTCACCTTGGGTGGCAACACGGGTGATATAGATATCATACGTACCGGCCAACGGCAGCAACAAGAGACAGATTACATCTATGGCATGGGAGTCAGCTATGGTTGCTTTGGCTGTGACGGCCTGTTTGCAGCAGCCAACTACAATCACAACGCCTGGCACGATACCGATAACTTGGGGCGCATGTTGCCAAAATCCCAAGGTGTGGAAACTTGGATATCCTATCAATTTATCAATGGCCTGCGTCCATTCATCTCCTACAACATGCTCGATGCCGGTGCCGAATATGCCAGCGCCTATGGCGGCGATGAATTCAAGCGGCAGTTCGTATTTGCCGGATTGCATTATCAACTGGACCGCAGTGTGACCCTATTCCTGGAGGCTCGGAAAGACTGCAGTGAGATCCATTCCAGCCTCGCCGGCATGGCCGACTCAGAAGATGACGGCGCAGCCATAGGAGTGCAATACAACTTTTAGACCTGTTCTCCCTTTGCAGGTTTGCCCGTTTGACCAGCGGGCTTTTTTATTGCAATTGCTTCAGGGTTCCGCTTCCCAGTTGCCGCATCTGTTGCTGGATCCAGTCGGCGCGGCGGTTCATGTAAGCGCTGGGGGGATTGATTTGATATTGCCAGGGATTGGGCAACAAGGCGGCCAGCAAGGCTGCCTCGCGGGACGACAACTGGGCGGCGCTCTTATGAAAGTAGTGCTGCGCCGCCGCTTCGACGCCGTAGATCCCCGGGCCGAATTCGACAATATTCAGATACAACTCAAGGATCCTGGGCTTATCCAACACCAGCTCCAGAAGCAGGGTGAACCAAGCTTCGGCCCCCTTGCGAATAAAGCTGCGCGAAGACCACATAAACAGGTTCTTGGCGGTTTGCTGGCTCAAGGTGCTGGCGCCTCTGAGACGCTCCCCCTGGAGCTTTTCCTCTATGGCATTCTGAATCGCCTTGAGATCAAAACCGGAATGAAGGGCAAAACGCTGATCTTCACTGGCGATCACCGCCAGTTGCATATTGGCAGATATCTTAGTCAGCGGCTGCCATTGATGTTGCACCTGATGTTGTACCTGTTTGACCGGCGCAGGCGGAAACCAATAGCGTTCAATACGCCAACTCCACAGCGGTGGGTTAACAAACTTAAGGGTAATCACCATCAGCAGGGACAGTATCACCAGCCCCAACAGCAGTTTTATCAACCAGGCTGTCAGTCGCCTCAACCATCCTTTTTTCGCGGCCAAATTCGCTCCTGATAAATAAGCTCCCCCAAACTGAGTGAGCCTGGAAACCCTCTGTGAATAATAATTGAGTATTTTGCAAGGTGCGAACCCGGTCCGGAATGACAATCTGTAAGCTTATCCGGAACACCCGGGAGACTCAGTGGCACTTTTCTTTAGCCAGTGCCTATTAACCAGAGCCCTTAACCAGTGCCGATTACCAATGCCCGTTAGTCAGCGCCGAAGCGGCCGCGCTCAAGAAAACCCTGTACCGCCGCCAGCGTATCCTGATGCCAATGTATGGCCTTATGGCACAGGGGCAACACCATCCAATCATTAGCATCATCACAACGGGTGGACGCCAGGGATACCCGGCCATCGGACTCGCCGTCAATCAAGGTACCCAAGGGATCCTGAGTCCCACTGCCGGCGATGATCCCAAGATGAGCCTGACTATCCTCGCGCCAACTTGCCCAGCGCTGCCCCGGCAGCAGAGATTGCAGCGGCTGAAATAGCCTGGAATATCCCGGAAGCTTATCGGCCAGGCTCGCCAGTGGTGAACCATCATGGGGCGTGGCAATAAACACACTGTGGCCCAAATTGTCGGGCGGCTGCTCTGCCAGCAGTTGCCGGACGATTATGCCTCCCATACTGTGAGCCACAAAGTGCACCCTGGGATACTGCTGCCAATTCTGCTTATCCAGCGCCTGGCGCAATGTCGCTACCGCTTGTTGCAGTGAGCCGAAACGGGTGGGCAATCTGGGGCACAGGATACTGTATTGCCGGGCCAAGCCTTGGGCCAGAAACTCCATGTCGCGCTCATCTTTGTTGAAGCCATGAACCAGCACCACCAGAGCTTTGCTGTTATCCAGCCTCAAATTGGCTGGCTCTTGAGCCATTGCTGGAATGCCTGTTTGGGCATGGCACCGGCCTGTTGGGCTATCACTCGGCCATTTTTGAACAGCATTATGGTCGGAATGGAGCGGATCCCATACTGAGCCGCCAGCGCTTGCTGAGCCTCGGTATCCAGCTTGCCGAAACGAAACTCCGGCTCCAGCTCGGCGGCACTCTGCTCGAATATGGGGGCAAACTGTTTGCAGGGGCCACACCAGCTGGCCCAGAAATCCACCACCAACGGCAGCTCTGACTTGTGGGCATGGTTGGCAAAGTTGGCGCCGGTCAGCTCAAAGGGTTTGCCCTGAAATAAAGGCTGCTTACAGTGACCGCACTTAGGGCCTTGAGACAGCCGTTCTTCCGGCACCCGGTTCATTCCAGCGCACTGGGGACAAGCAATCAACATAGAACTCTCCTCTCAAGCGGCGTTATCGCCGCACATTGTGAGATATGGGGATGACTCACGCCAGGCTCAAGCCAGTCGACTCAAACCAGATGAGGCTGCAACGCGGCCAACACCTGGGGATAATCGGCCTGATTATCCAAGGTCAGACTCAGATAGCCATCGCCGCGAAAGGCCCGGTCCAGCTCCAGCAAGATATGGGTTTGCTTTCCGGCCGGTACCAGGGTGAGCTCCACTTCACGCAAAAGGCGGATCCCAAGCCCTGCGGGTACAAACTCCAACTCTTGATAGCAGCCTGAACCACTGCGAAACCCAGAGGTGTTGATATAGCCTTGCTCGACATCGGCTTTTTTAAGGACAAAGCCCAGCTCCTCCATGGCCTGCAGCAGGTGCAGCAACAGCTGGGTAGGCTGGATCTGCAGCAGATCCTGATCGCCCGGATCTATGGCGTAATCTATCGCCAGCCCGGTTTGCAGCCAGACCCGGCATTGATTGTTACGCACGGGCAACTCGGTAAATGGGGTCTCAGGATGCAACTGACCGATGAAAGGCAGTTCTCTCTCCTCTCCGGCCTGAAGTTCAAAGCCCTCGCTGATGCGCCAGCTGGCCAGGCAATGATTGATAAAGTGGCTGCTGTCGCCATCACTGACCTTAACCCGGGTCATTAGGGCCAGCTCCAGGCCGGCAATACTTTGGCTTACCTCGCCGCCTTTGAGCACGATTCTGGCTTCAAAGGTTTGCCCGGGTTGCAGGCTGGCATTGAGCAAGCGGGTATCTACACTGGCACCACCAACGCCAATTGCGGCAAGCAGTTTCTTAAACATCCTCTGTTCCTGTTTACTTAATAGACCTTGCCGCATTTAAGCCCCTTTTCCCCATAGAGTAAAGGGCACCAGGGGTTAACCCAAGACGGCAACAGCACAGATAGCGGTGGTTGAAAAAAGATTAGGAACAAAAAAGGGAGCCACGCCCCCTTTGTTCTTTGTTGATCATGCCTGGTTAACCAAAGTGGCCTGAGTTACCAGACTCTGGCCACCAAACCTTTGAGATAAAAGCCTTCCGGGAAAGCGCCACCTATGGGGTGATCCGAAGCCTGTGACAGGCGCTCGATAAACTGCAACTCGCGCTTTGCATCCAACGCCGCATCGGCCACTATCTTCTGGAACAGATCCGCCTGCATCAGCCCCGAGCAGGAGAAAGTCAACAGAGTGCCGCCCGGCTGCAACAGCTGCATGGCGATCATATTGATATCTTTATAACCGCGGCAGGCACCGTTGAGTTGCGCCTTGTTATCGGCAAACTTGGGCGGATCCAGCACTATGACATCAAACTTACGCCCTTCATCGCGATATTGTCTGAGCAGCTTGAAGACGTCGGCCTCATGGTAATGCACATGGCTGTCGTCCAGTTGATTGAGTGCCATGTTCTGCTTCGCCGTGTCCAGCGCCAGCTTGGAAACATCGACATTCTCAATACTGGCGGCGCCGCCCTTGGCGGCATAGAGGCCAAAAGTGCCTGTATAACAGAAGCAGTTGAGCACAGACTGACCCTTGACGAAACGGGCAGCCATGGCACGATTGTCACGCTGATCCAGATAGAAACCCGTCTTGTGACCCTTGGTCACATCCACGGCGATCTTGATACCGTTTTCCTCTATCACCACAGGCATGGCCGGCAATTCGCCATGCAGCAGGCCGGTAACCAGCTCCAGGCCCTCTTTTTTACGTGACTCGACATCGGAGCGCTCGTAGATGGCGCAGTCCGGGTAGAGCTCAGAGAGCACAGAGACCAATGTATCGCGCCAATAGTCGGCGCCGGCCGACAGCAACTGGCACACAAGCACATTGGCATACTTGTCTATGGTGATCCCGGGCAAACCGTCCGACTCGGCGGCAATAAGGCGGTAACCCGTAAGCCCCTGCTCGGCAATCAGGGCATCACGTCCCTTTTGGGCCCGCACTATGCGGCGTTTGAAGAACTCCCTGTCTATCTCTTCATCACGATTGAAGCTCCAAATCCGCACCTGGATCTGCGACTCCGGCGACCAGGAGCCCCGCCCCAGCCAGCGGCCATCATGGGCAACAACTTCAACCGTTTCGCCCATTTGTGGTTTGCCTTTGATATTGTGAATGCCGCTGGAAAAGACCCAGGGGTGATGCCGCAGCAGGGATTTTTCCCGGCCGGGTCTAAGTTTGATTTTGAGTACCATGATGCGCCTGTCTGGAGTGTCGGCAACCGGGTCCTGATGACCCGACTGACTTTTCAAGGGGCGAATAATAGCCTAAAAGTCGGCTCACCACAGGAGTTTTCGACAACTTTTTCGCGCGTTTTTGGGACTTTCGGCCGTTTGATTAGCCCACTTGAGTGCAGCGTCAGGGATGGCGTAAACGGACTTCTGCCAGTATTGGTGTATGGTCGCTCGCCTGTGCATCCTGCTCAAACTGCGGCCGCAGCAGATGCTTGTCATAAACCCGATAATCCACCACTTCTGCCAGGCTATGCTGGCTACGGGCATCAAACTCCTGACTCAACAACAGATAGTCGACCACACTGCCTTGAGAGCCGTGAAAATGGGTCACGGGGCGAGTCACTGTCACTTGCCCGCAGGCTGGCTCAGAGACTTCTCGCCAGAGCTGCCAGGCGTCAAGCAGCTGAAAATGTGCCAGTTGCAGTTTCAACCTTTCATCAGGCAAGCCGTGGAGGCCTGCAGCGCGAATATCCCCGTTGTAGAGCTGCCCGGCGCCCACCAATAGGCCCTTGAGTTCACTGGAATCTATGCCGGCGTTGAAATCCCCCATCAGCACCACAGCGTTGTCGCTTTGCCGGCGCCGCTTGAGTATCGCCTGATACAACAACATGGCCTCACTGCCACGCTGCAAAGCGGCTGACCACCGTCCCAGCGCACTCTCGGCAAGCAGCCCGGCGGCACCTTGCAACTCGACTGCGCCCTTGGGCAACTTGTTGCGAGGTGATTTGAAATGCACCACATAGGTATCACAGTGGCCGATCCCAGGCAGCATCAAGGTGGCTCTCAGTATCTGACGACTGCTTTGAAACTCATCCTTGAGTCCCAGTGAAAATGCCAGTTCGGCATCCAGCGCTACCGCCGCCAAGGAAACAATCGGAAAACGGCTTGCCAGAGCCACCACACTCTTGCGGGCAATAAAGCCTTCTATGACCGGCGAATCCACCAGCGCAAAGTGGGCAAGGCCGGCAGCCTGACACAATTCGCGTAGCGGCTCGGGGCTGAATACCTCCTGCCAACCCACCAGATCTGGCTGCGCCTGCTGCAGCCAGCGGGCTATCCAGTCGCACTTTTGTTGCCACTGTCCTTGGGTATAGATGTTGTTGAACTCATGAAACGCCAGCGGCGGCATGGCAAAGTTGAACAGATTCAGGCTGGCGATGCGGATATTGGAAGACATGAAAAGCGTTGCGGCTCCGGTAACTCTGCTGAGTGATAGTGTTGATATTAAGCCGCTGCTGGGATTTGTCCAATAGCGCCCAAAAAACAACCTTACGGCTACCCCTTCCACCCCAATAGCCCAACAAATAAACAACATACCGCCGCTATTTGTGACTCAAAAACCCTGTTTGACAGGCTTTTTCAATCTCCCGCTTGACTTGTTTGGTTTCGACCATACAATCGCCGCTGAATTAACCATACGGAGACCCACTGTGGACACACACATAGGTGACAGTAGATGCCCTGTCAGTCAGACAGGATTATTTGCCCGGCACTAGTCTGCAGCTTCGCAAACTACTGCCAGGCCTGGCAGTAGCGTAGTAAAGAATCCCTTTTCCGTTACTCCCCATTAAAAACCTTTTGAACTTTGCATGCGCGAGCATACCGCAGCGATCCCCTGTGGCTGTCAGCTTAATGCGCTTGCACCAACACAGGTTTGCTTCGGGTAGCCTTGCTGCCCCATCTACGACCTTGAGTGTTCCCCCACACAGGAGGAACAAGCATGAAACTCAGATATACCAATGCGCTGCTGCTGGGCGGCCTGCTCTGGCATGGACAACTGCATGCCGGCATTCAGTTGCTGGAAGATCCCGATATTGCCGCTGCCACAGAGCTCGCTGTCGACTGGCAACGACAAGCGGGCAACAACGGCTTTGCCCTGGGGCTCAACCAAGCCGTCTTTGGCGGCGAGTTGGCGCTGGAACTGCAAACAGACAACCGGGATGCCCCCTGGGACAGGCATGAGAGCCGCGGCTGGCAACTCGGCTACAAACAACCGCTGGCCACAAACGGCTTATCTCAGGCTCTGGCACTGGCACTGGAGCTGGGGCGTCATCACAGAGATGGCTGGCAGGGGCACGCCCTGTTCAGTAGCGATCTGCCGATTGCCACCCAAGGCTTCTTTGTGCGCAACAACTTAGGGCTGAGCCTGGAGTCGGGTGAAGGCCCGGCGATGATTTTTGGCCTGGGAGCCGGCTTCAAAGTTCAGCAGCAAACCCTGCTGTTCGAAAACCAGTATCTGGGCCAAGGCGACTATGGCTACCAGCTACTCTGGCAAAACCAACCCAGCGCCCGTTGGCAGTGGCAATTGGGTTATGGCAATCAGTATGGCGGTGGCGCCCGCCAATTTGGCGCCGGCATACAATTTTTCTTTTCTTGATAGCTCATTGGGAGAATGACCTATGAACAGCAACAACATCATACTCAACCTGCACCTTATTCTGGCCAACAAAGACGCCAAGGCGATGCAGATGCTGGCATCCGAGCTGCACCCGGCGGACATAGCCGCCGTGCTGCCGGCTTTCGACAGCCAGCAAACGGCCTCAATACTGACCCTGTGCCAGCCCAAAACCGCGGCGGCGCTGCTGCGATATCTGTCCCATCAGCAGCAAAAGCTGCTGGCGGAAGCACTGGATCATCAAACCCTTGGGAAAATTATCATGGAGATGGCGGCGGACGAGCGCGCCGACCTCTACAACGAGTTGGAGATTGAGCAGCAGGCCCTGCTGCTGCCGACACTGGCCAAGGCGGAGCGCGAGGACATGCGTACCCTGGCGGCCTATGATGACTCCAAGGTTGGCTCCATTATGACCTCTGACTATGCCCTGCTGCGGGTCAATCAAACCGCAGAAGAGGCCATAGACAGCCTGAGGAAAGTGGCAGCGGATCTGGAAACCATTTACCAGACCTATGTGGTGGATGAGCGCGGACGCCTGATAGGCAATGTGTCGCTGCGTCAGCTCATCATCGCGCCGCCCAAGGCGTTGGTGAAAGACTTTATGAAAGAGCAGACCATTGCCATAGAAGCGGAAGCCTTCAAAGAAGAAGCGGCGCAGATGATAGCCCACTATGATCTGCTGGCGCTGCCCGTGGTCAACGGCAACGACCAACTGGTCGGCATAGTCACTTATGATGATGCCATGGATGTGGCCAGTGCCCAGGCCGATGCCGAATTCAGCAAACACGGCGCCGTGGGGCAGTTGGCATGCTCTTTCAAGGAAGCCAGCATTGGCATGCTCTATCGTAAGCGAGTCTTTTGGCTGGTGTTGCTGGTGTTCGGTAATGTGTTTTCCGGCACAGGGATCGCCTACTTTGAAGATACCATCACAGCCTATGTTGCCCTGGTGTTCTTCTTGCCACTGCTCATCGGCAGCAGTGGCAACGCCGGTTCGCAGTCTGCCACCTTGATGGTCAGGGCGCTGGCCACCGGGGAGGTCGTCCTCAAAGACTGGCTGTCGCTACTGGCCAAAGAGCTATTTGTAGCCGGCTTGCTGGGCGCCACCATGGCCATTGCGGTATTTACCCTGGGTTATTGGCGCGGCGGTGATATCGCCCTGGTGGTCGCCCTGACTATGCAACTTGTGGTGATTATCGGCAGCCTGATAGGCATGTCCCTGCCCTTCTTGCTGAGCAAGCTCAAGTTGGATCCGGCCTCGGCCAGCGCGCCGCTGGTGACTTCGATAGCCGATATCATAGGTGTCATCGTCTACTTCAATGTCGCCACCGCTATTTTGGATTTTCCGCCTGTCAGTGGTTAATTGACCTTGGCACAACCTATGCTGAAACCAAGCCAGGTTGTGCCATCCCCAAACGGCTTAACTCCACTCTTCGACAACTTTAATGCCGTGTTTTTCGGCTGCCGCAATAAAACCTGCGCTCAGGTTGTTAAGGTCAGTAGTGGTGATCAATTTAAGATTGGGAAGCAGGCTTAAGTCTTCAGCCGCGATATCCTTCACCGCCAATATGCTGTCGCCGCATCCGGGATCCCAATAAGGATTGATATTGTAATAGACCTCAGCCCCACCGGATAAACCATCGTCCTGATAGAGCTCGGTTACCTTTGCCAGTTCCGTATCGGCAATATCCAGCGCCTGATAAAAATCTATCACCTGTGGTATCTCCCCGGCATCATTGCGCTCAATTTCGCCACCACAATACTCTGCGGCAAACTCCGCCAATGAAAACTTGGGCGAAAGCGAGTGTTGTCTATACATAAGTTCTTCAATAACCAGCAACTTCAACCCGAAATCTTTAAAACTATTCACCACAGTTGACGCGGGGGCAAACTTTTTCGGGCCTTTGGCAAAGCGATTGGCCTCGAGCAGTAGCTCAGACAGCTGTCTGGCCTTGTCATTGATGGCAGCATATTGCCCGGCAACTCGGCAAGCAAAATCATAAAACTTCCTGGACACAGCCAACTTGCGAACTGCCTCCTGGCGATTGAGGCTAATAAACTCCGGATAATGATGCTCAATATACTCGGCCTGTTGCTTATAATATTTTTTATCCGACTTGCTCCTTAACACCTTGGCAAGTCTATGATTCAATTCAATTAGCTCTGCCTGGCTGCGCATTTCCACATCAAGAGGCTCAATGAGCAAACGTTCAATAAGATAGCCGAGTTCAGATGCATCCCAGCTCTCTTTGAAGGAGATAACTTTCTCAAAGACTTTCAAAGAGTGCTTATACAAAAAGCCTTTGTATTCACCGGCCGCCAGCATATCTCTGGCAATATCGGCTATTGCAGGACAACGTCTATAGATGTCACGATTGAGCATACAGGCGTATATCACCCTCGCATAAAGGCTCTCGGCTTGCGGATGACAGGAGATACACCCCAGCGCCAGGGAACAATCAAGGTTAGGGTACAACTCCAGCATTTTTACTACAGTCGGAGCTATCGAGGCGCGGGTCTGTGGGTCAGCATAGCCATGATAGAAATAAAGCTGGCACAGGGTTAGGGCCAGCTCTACCGAGCTGAAGTTAGATTTGGGATCAGCGATAAGCTCACACTCCCCTCGGTCCAGGAGAGTATTGGTAACGGCGATAATCTCAGGGGATTTGGCAGAGATGATGCTTGAAGCAATGGATATTTTTGATGAGCACAGGGCAACGGCAACCTTGGCACACAATTCGGCTTCAGCTTGATTGCTCCAATCAGTCGTTTTCAAGAGAAAAACAAACTTATCCAGGCAAGGCTTCACATTGTTCCCCGACCAGATTTTTCTGGCTCTATCCAGAGCAGACTTGTTACGGAACTTGGCCTCGGCCACTAACTTGAAACCTTCCTCTATTGCTTCCATGCGCACCACACTACCTCCCATACTCGTGTGAAAAAGACGAAATAACGGCACAGATGCCTGCATCGGCAGGCTCTGTCACTGCGAGATGTTACCGGAAAACTCTGCTTCAGAGGAAATCGAGTAAACAATGGGCAACCTCAAAGATTTACCTTTGCAAACTTTGCAGTAAAGCAAGAGAGTGGGATAATCCCCGTCGGCCATTTCGCTGACAAGCCCAACCTAGGCAGGCTCAGCGGGATAAATCACTGGACAGGCCTCTAGGCCGCCATGACAGGGAAATATATGCAAGGTATTGCACAGTGGCAAAGCGCCCAACCCACCGACGAAGTACAACGCTATCTCAATCGACTCGACGACTATGACGCTCCTTATATGCTGATTATCCAGCTGAATACTGAGGTGGCCGCGTCAATCGAGATACTCAATACACTCATTACTGAATTTGAGCTCGACGCCGAATGTGTCGAAAAGCTCAGCGATTCAATGCTTTTCTTAGCGCTTGAGTATTTATCCGGCGACGATGAAGCCGGGCAGATACAGTCATTTGCCCGGGAGTTTCAGACCCGGCTCACAGCCCTTGGCATACTCAGCCACGGCGCCATAGTGCACCACAACTGTCTGGGCCAAGCAGAGCAGAGCTTTCGCGACTGTTTGTCACTGGTCAAACGAATCATTGACGATGCAGCAAACCAAAGCGAGCTGGCCATCATGGATTTCGGTGATAACAGCCCCAGGTTCATAAAGTAAAAACGACTCCAAATGGCGCTAGTGATAGGGGCAATCTCTCACACTTGCTGTCCCTTTTGTCCGGTTTATCAATGGACTTAGACCCTTTAGTGTAATCACGCCCGCAAGGCGGTGATGCAGTTACAACATCAAGAGACTAATCAATGGAACATTTCACGGAAGACAGCCGCAGCTTAGGCGGTGCGCTCAAGGATCACATTCTCAACCAGGATCTGGTGGCTATCAGCCAAATTGTCAGCACAGACAATGTCGATCACAGCCTGGTTCAGGACGGACTTCGCCAATGTAGGCCACTGGACTTTGTGCTGGAACAGGCCGATCCCAAGTTTGACAGAGTCGTCCAGCACCTATTAAAACTGGGCGCCGGTATTCGTCACTTGTTGGATAAAGAGCGTAAACCCAATCATCTGCTGCAACGAGCGCTGCGCTCGGCAGAGATGGTGCAGATGCTCAGCGAGCAAGAGGTTAATCTCAATATACTGTGGCAGGGTGAATTTAACCTCTTGTCATTGGCCACCTGCCGCGGTGACTATCGTATGGTCAAGGCGGTGTTGGAACAGCAACTGCCGCTTTTGGATGATGAATGTTTCTTCTGGCACTGCTTCAGTCGTAACCCGGTGCTGGAGCAACAAACTGTGCAGTTACTGCTGTCTCACGGCATTGAATATCAAGGCAGTGAAGAGCGCGAATATTGTGATTCACTGCTGTTTCAGCTGTTCAACTCTCCCATGCCAGAACTGAAAATACTCTCCATTTTCAATATGTTAACTGAACAGCAATACGACTGTGACTTAGAGCGACGTTACTCTGGTAACACCTTGCTGGCGATGACGATAAAGAATGGTCAACGCCTATTGCTGACTCGCCTGGTAGAACTGGGAGCGGATATCAGCCACCATCAGCCGGAAGTGGCGCGCATGCTGCTGAACAAGGAGAAGCTGCAGTCCCGTCTGGTACTGGATGACAGCCTGGATCTGTTTTCTGCCGATGCCGCCGAGGTTGAGCGTTATCTGACAACCCAAGCAGATTTCACTGGCAAGTCGGTTATCGGCCCGATCCTGTGTCACACCAACCTGTCATCCAGCCAACGCTGCCGATTTGCCGAGTTGGCCATTGCCAAGGGCGCCGATGTCAACCAGGCATTCGCTTTCACCACGGCCGGTGGCACCGAACTCTTCTGCACGCCTCTTTATGCCTTGTGTTCCATGGAGCAGGACAGACTGGATGAAGTCGCCCTGTTGCTGCGCCACGGCGCCGTGGATCCAGTTGAGAATCGCAGTGCCCTGTTTCTGACTATCAGCCAGGCCAGGCTCGAACTGCTCAAGGTATTGTTGCAAGGTGGCATCAACCCCAACTTTGCTCTGCGCGGCGAGCCGGTGAATGAAAACTGCCGTATGGATGATGAAATGTGGGTAAGCCATTTCTATCCAAGCCATCTCAGGGTTAAGCCCAACCCGGCACAAAAGCGTGCCATGTTCAGCATGCTGCAGGAGGCAGGGCTCAGCAGCCTGCTGCAGACAGATTCCGCATGGACCGCTCTGGATATCGCCTTGCTTCGCAGAGATCATGAGTTTGTGCAGCAGATGCTGGGCGAAGGTTTCCAGCCGCCCTTGAGCCCAAATACCCTTAACTGGGCGTTCGAATACTGCAGTGACCTGGCCACGCTGGAAACCTTAATTGCCTTGAGTGATACCCAGGTTGAAGTCACAGAGGAGATGGTCTCAGGTTATTTCCACTGTTTCGCCAACAAACCGGAGGAAACCTCTCAGGATCGCGAAGCCATTTTTGAACTCTTGCTGCGTCTGGGATTGGATCTGCAACGGCAATATGACGGAGGTTCACTGCTGGAGCTGGCGATACGCACCCGCAACGAGCCTGTAATACGGCGCCTGTTGCAGCTGAGACAGCAATTCCAGATCCCGGCCGATGCGGTCGCCTGGGCGGTACACTCACTGCAAAGTCCACAACTTGTGGGCGATATCGTTGCCCTGTTCCCGGATTTTGAACTGGCCGATGTGCATCAGAGCTTCTCCGGCAACCACAAAGCCCCAGCAACGGCAATTACCCTGGCACTGCATAAAAAACGCTGGTCTTTGGCGCAATATCTGTTGCAACGTTTCCCGACTATCCGCGCCTGGACCGAGGTGCGTTGGCTAACCGAAGATGTACTGTGGGAGCTTGAAGAGGACGGCCTGGAACTGTTCCAGCTTCTGATAGAGCGCGAACAGGATCTGGATCGCCTCTGTTTTGATGGCAATGATGCCTGTCGTTGGAGCCTGTTGTATTTCCTCTGTTTCCGCTACGCCAAGCTCAAACAACACAAACAACTCTATCTCAGTGCGGTGGAAATTCTGCTGGAGGCGGGAGCCGCTGTGGATCAGCCCTACTCTCTGGATGTGGAGCGCACGCCAACCAAGCCGGATATCACCCATATTTTCTCCTGCATTCTCTACGATGCGGAAAACGACTTTGAATACTGCCGCCCGATGTTTGATCTGCTGATCGACTATGGTGTCGACCCGACAGTGCCCGTGGGACAGTTCCACGAATCCGGGGTGATGAGCACGGTTCAGAGATATCATTCTATTATCAACGAAGAAACCAGTCTCAAGTTTGTCCGCTATCTGTGGCAAAGAACCGGATTCAACATCCATGAAGTCAACAATCTGGGCAATAACCTGATCTTTGCCGCCGCCATGCCGGGACGCTCGGAACTGCTGCGCTGGTTTGCCGAGCACGGTGCTGACATTCATCATGTCGGCGGCTTCGATCATTCCAATGCCATGCATAAATGTTTGTCCAACTATTCGGACATCAATCCAATCGATCGCGCCAAGACTGTGGCTGCCCTGTTGGATCTCGGAATGGACATAGAGGTACTGGATCCGGATCCCGACTCCAGGGCAACGCCGCTGATGACGGCCTGCACCTTTGGTATTCAATCCTGTATCGACCTTTTGTTGAGCCGCGGGGCCAATATCAATGCCGTCTCGCCTTTGGGCGACACCCCACTGCTGGCGGCCATCACCAGCCAGTACTGTTACGATGCCCACTCTTCTGTCGAAGCCAGCAAGAAGGGGCTGGTCACTCAACTGGTGCAACAGGGAGCCAAGATCAATCAACTGACGCCCGGGCGCAGCCATCCCTTGCTCGAGGCCGCCTTCGCCGATCGCCCCGGGATCTTCGAGTGCTTGCTGGAGCTCGGGGCCGATCCCTGGATGCTGGATCCTAATCTCAAGTCAGAATCCTCGGGCAGCATAGGCTTTGTCAAACCGCAAACCCCGGATGCCGATGGCATGAATCCATTGGGCTTTCTGTTGATGCATGGTGAAAAGGCCAGACAATATCTGCAAATCATTGCCCGTTACTATGGTGATGACGTCATAGTCTCGGCGATTGCAGACCTTGAAGCCATGCGGCCACCGGTTTGCCCGGCGCAGGCAGCGGCCAAACTGGCGGAGCTTCAGCAGCCAAAACCACAGCCATCCCAAACACCTCAGGCGCCGGGGGCCGAAATTGAGCCAAGTCTTACCTTTAAAGATAACGAAACCCGGCTCAAATTCCGTCGCATCATCCGCCAATCGGTTACCTTGCAGGGTATCAGCGTTAGTCTGGATCTGGCATTTGAGGAAACCCGCGCCCTGGGCGCGGCCATCGAGGCCCAGTGCCCTGGTGCCAATATGAATAACCCCGTCAACTGGCAACGCTTTATCTGTGCCGTGTTCAATCAAAGAGCACCTGAGCTGGCGCAAGCGCTGCAGGCCAAGGATGATGAAGGTCTATGTGTCTTCGAGGTAGAGCCCGCCAAGGTATCAAGCCTGACTCAGATGCAGGCCTTGGGGCAGTTGTTCCGAGAACTGTTTGCCACCCCGAGAGCTGTGCTGGGCGCCCTCGAGGAAGTACAGCATAAGATTGAATGGCAAGCCGCCAGCGCCGCAACTTCAGCCGAGGACAAGACCACGGAAGATTCTGCACAAGCCCCTGATGAGGCCGTACCATTGGATCTTCGCGATCTGTACCAGATCATGGCCAACTTCGGTTTTGTTAACGTGATCTTCAAGCTGAACTCGACCACGATGAAACAGCTAGCCGCCAGCGTGCAAAGCCTGCTGCCACTGGAGATGAACGCCGAAGACTGGAGCAGGATCATCCAGGCCATCTGCCAAAACCAATTTGGCGAACAGACAGATCTCATCTCCTTTGAGGCCATAGGCAACTACTTCCGGGTGGTGCTTGAGGATGAACCCGGGGTCAAACATGAGCTGGTGAAAAACTTCCGTCAACTGCTGCGGCAACTGTTCCACACAGAGCAGAGCTTCATGCAACAGGTAATGGCCGTACGCCAGCATCTACCGACCGAGGCCTGACTTGAAGGCCATCAACTGGCTGCTGTATGCCCTGCTGATGTTGCTTAGCCTACCGGTAGTTGCACGCTACTACTTGCCGGCCAAACTGGCAGGGCTCAAAGCCACCTGGATTTGTCGGCGCCATTTCGGCGCCGACCTCAGAGTGAGTGACTGCCGCCCCTTTTCTGTCGGCGGCGAGTTGGTGCCCCGTAAGGGGCGCTACAATCTGGAGCTCTACAGCCAAACTCTGGGTGAATACCTGAATCTGTACCAGCTTAAACGCGAAGAGATATCGGTTGAGCGCTTGTCGCAGGCGCGGGCAAAACAGCGGCAGCAGGCCCAAGCCGAGCGGGCGAGGCTCAAAGAGCTGTCCGATCTGCTCGGCGGCCCACTGTGGCTGTTTCGTCATCTTCGCGCCAACGAGCTCCACCAGCAGCAACTCTTGCTGGTGATGCCACCGGAAGGGAGCGAGACCCTGACACCTTGGCTGCAACGCTTGACCCGTCTACTGCTGGATAACCCAGATTGCTGTGCTTATTTGATACCCAAGGAGCGGCAAGCCAACTTGGCAAGCGAGTTGGCGCCGACCTTGCTGCCTGAGCGGCTCGGGGACAATGTCCGCCTCAAATTGGGCCTCAAGGAGCGCAAATTAAATTCGGCTCTGGCGCCATATCAACTGTTTGAGGCGCGGGCTTGCCTCAAAATTTATCGACCAAGGAAGTTTGGCAAGCTGCAGCCGGAAACACAGGGAATAGTGCCCCAAACGCTGTCTTTGGACAGCGAGCTTCTGAGCCGGGCCTTTCCCTCTCTGGTCTTCAGGCCACTGCCGCAAAACCGCCAAGAAAATTGAATTTGACCATCAATAACTTACACCAACCAAGAGGGACCTATGCCTACAACCTTTATATCCAGTCACAGACTGGGCAATGAAGCTTGCCCCGAAGATTTGGCCTTCCTGCTTAAACATTGCCGAGACTGGCTTGAAAGCGAGCTGTTCGTCCGCTTTCCTGAAGATGAAGATTGGGCGCCGTGGGAGGATACCAGTTACCTGAATGAAGATGACTGGGCCGACCCCGAAATAGCCGCCAACGTTAAAGCCATAAGTGATACCTGCAAGCACATCGCCTTTGTGGCCGAACTGCCCGATGGTGAGTACCTGGGTTACTGGCGCGGTGAAGCCAAGCGCCCGATAGCCGAGAGCCCGCTGGTCAAATACAGCAATGACGGCTGCTTCAGCCTCTGGGGCACGAGTATGCTGCAGGCATTGCATTTCGACATGGAAGAAGCACTCTTGGATGAACTGCGGAAAATCGCCGAGCGGGCAGGATGGCAACTGAGCCAAGCCCACTTGAGCGACTACTGCGAGAGCGAAGCGCCGGACAGCCCGGATGAGTTCCATCAGGCCAGATATCAATTCCATCGGCAGCATCCCTGAGCAGGGAAACAACCTTCTGAGCCGGCAGGCGTCAAAAAGCAAGAACTAAAAAAACAAGGACAGCCCTGAGCTGTTGTGTCTCAGCCCTGAGCTGTCCTTGTTGCTATGAGCTTAGTTCGCGTTTTTAGCCATTCACACCAATAACCAAACTAATCAGAGAGCTCATCTGCCAGCAAAAACGGATTTACCGTAGTAGCATGAAAGCCTTTTGCGTTTAACTTGGCATCCAAAGCCATAGAGGCAATATCGTCCGCAACCGCATCCATCCTGGGATCTAGGTTCATAAACAGCATCTTGCTGTAGCCGTGGCAATCATCGCAGCTTTCAATGCGAACCGGCGTCTGATATTTGTCAAACGACCACAAACTCATCTCTTTTGCTTGATTGCAACTGCTGCAATGCGCCCGAATAAAATGCCATTGTGTTTCACACAAACTGCAGTGCAAATAACGCAGGCCTTCACGGGGTTTATCAACCACCACACTGGCTACCGGATGGCTGCCACACACAGGACACATGGATTGCTGTTTAATCTCAGTGGTATCCATACGGCTGGCTACGGCCGCTGCCCAATGACTCCAATAAACAGATAACGCAGCCCACAAAAACAAGCGGTATTCTGCCGGTACCTGGCTGAATCGGCCATCCAACAGGCTGCCTGCCCACTGTTGCAGTTGCTCGGGTGTTTGACGCATCAACTGCCGTATCACTTGCGCCACATTGGTAGGCACAGTATCCAGCAGTTCACTGAGCAGTTGTTGCAACAGTGCTATCCAGTAGCCATTTTTCTGGATCCCGCGCAGTGGCATAGTGGCGCCGGTGTCGATATCCGGTGCCGGCCCCATTAGGGTGTCGCATAGTTTATGCTGCACCAACACCATGGAGCGACACAGCGCCAAATAATCTTCCAGCGAAGAATCCTTGGCAAGCTCGGCCAAGCGCTCCGCGCGGCGTAGGTAAACCTCTTTGGGATCGGCCGTGATCAGCACTTTCAAAGCCAAAGGGGAGCTGTCGGTAAAACTTGATGGGATCTCGCCGGCAAGACTCATGGTCAGTTATCCTCGTGTTCGTTCAACATGGCCGGATGGTGTTTGCGGGCCCAGGCCTTCGACACTTTGCCGTACAACATGCCAGTGATAGAACCTTCAATCCAACAAGCCATCCATACATGCACCACCAAGGCTATAAGCATCAGGATGCCGCAGGCCGAGTGGATCAAGGTGGCCCAGTTCACCGCTTCGGCAGAGAACATAGGAGCAAAGTAGGGCTGCCACATCATGAAGCCGGTGACGATAAACGCCAACACGAAAACCACAAACGAGCGGAACAACATCTTTTGGCCAGGGTTGTAATGACCAACTGGAGGAATGTTTTCCTCTTTCTGAAGCAAAACCCACACAATGGCCTTCATCCACGGCAGATCATACCGGTTCCATTTGTTGTGGTTGTAGTAGCGCAGCAGCATCACTGCCAGCAGCACACACATAGCTATGCCAAAGAAGGGATGCATCACTTTCGCCAGTTGTGGCGTACCCACTATGCCACTCAGCCACTGAAACGATGGAAAGAAGAAGGCAAACCCGGTCAGGAAGGTGACCAGGCCCACAAAGACAATGACCCAATGGCAGATCCGGTCAATGAGCTTATGACGAACAATCATCGGCTGGTTACTCATTGTTTTTCCTCCTCTGCTTCGGTGACAGGCTCTGCATATCCGGGCTGATCTTCCTCAACGATATTGCGACCCACGGTAATCCTGTGCAGCAAGGCAATACCCGCTGTGGCCAACAGGCCGGCAGCGCCCAAAGGCTTCAACCAGTCCTGGCGGATTTCGGTTGCAACCGGTACCCGAGGTTCTATCGGCATGCCATAGGTTTCTGGCTTATTGATATTGTGCAGAATCATCATGTAGTGACTGCCGCCAACCCCTTCAGGGTTGTACAGGCCGGCGTTGGCATAACCCCGCTCTTTCAACTGTGCGACCCGCTTTTCTGCGTAGAACAACATGTCTTCGCGGGTTCCAAATCGCAGAGCCCCTGTGGTACAGGTCTTCACGCATGACGGCTCCAAACCCACGGCGATCCGGTCTGAACACAGAGTACACTTATAGGCCTTGTTATCCTTTGCGCTCACTTTGGGCACATTGAATGGACAAGCGCTGGCACAATAACCACAGCCGATACACTTGTCAGAATCAAAGTCCACTGTGCCGTTGGCATGCTGCACTATGGCCCCGGCGGTTGAGCAAGCTTTCAAACAAGCCGGGTCGGCACAATGCATACAGGCGGTATGGGTAAACTGCCAACGCAGTTGGTTGTCATCCACAACTTCGTGATATTGCATTATGTTCCAGCTGTCCGGAGACAGAGTCATAGGATTCTGGTAACTGCCCTGGAAAGTACCAACGTCTTCACGCAGGTCGTTCCACTCTGAACAGGCAACCTGACAAGCCTTACAGCCGGTACATTTGGTCGCGTCAAACAGCTTGGTCACTTGTTGTACCGCACCGATGCGGGCATGAGCGGCCGGAGTGATATCTGCGGTACCCGAGCGGCGAATAATATCCTGAGAAGCCATAATCAAAAGCCCTCCGCTTTAGAAATATTCACAAGGAATGCTTTATATTCAGGAGTTTGCGTATTGGCATCCCCCACTGCAGAAGTCAGCTCATTGACGATATAGCTCTTTTGCGTCAGCGCTTCATAACTGCCATGGCGTGGAATACCTATGGTGTGCACAGCTTTACCTTGTACCATCATGGGTTGCAGACGCTTGGTCACATAAGCCTTGGTGATGATATGGGATCGTTTGGAGGTCACTTTCACCCAATCCCCATTGGCAATGCCCTTCTGAGCCGCCAGGGTTTCATCGATTTCGATAAAGTGTTGTGGCTGGGTAATGGCCGCCAAACGGCAGTGAGTCGTCCAGTTGTTGAAGTGCTCTGTCATTGAATAGGTTGTGCCTACATATGGGAACTCTTCATTGGTCCCGAAGGTTTCACGCATCCCCTGGAACATACGGGCCACGGGGTTGTTGGTGACCTTGGGATGCAAGGGGTTGCTCGCCAGCGGTGATTCAAAGGGTTCATAGTGTTCAGGGAAAGGACCATCTTTCAAATCACGCAGTGCAAACAAGTGCCCCACCCCATCGGCCTGCATGATGAATGGGTGTGCCGAATCCTGAGCATTCAACTTGGCATTGAAGTCAGGCACATCTATGCCTTGCCACTTACCGTCTTTGTACTCGAGCAATACACGGCTGGGATCCCTCGGCTTTCCTTGCACATCGCATGAAGCACGGTTGTACAGAATGCGGCGGTTGGCAGGCCATGCAAATGACCAGTTGGGCGTTATCCCCTTACCCGATGGGTCACTGTTGTCGCGGCGGGCCATCATGTTGCCCCGCTCTGTCCACTGACCTGAGTAGATCCAGATACCGCAGGACGTTGAGCCGTCGGCTTTCAATTCAGTGAAACTGTTCAGCAGCTTGCCGGTTTTAAGATCGTAGCCGTTCATCTCTTTCGCCAGCTCTTCCGAACTTGGCTCATGTTCGATGGCATAATCCCATTTGATTGCTGCTATAGGCTCTGGCAAACGGCCGCCTTCTTCACGATACAAGCGTTTCAGTTCCAGCATGATGCCGGAGAGAATGGCAGGATCCGACAGGGCTTCTCCCGGTGGATTGGCACCTTTAAAGTGCCATTGCAGCCAACGGCTGGAATTGGCAATAGAGCCGCTTTCTTCGGCAAAACAGGTGGTTGGCAGACGGAATACTTCGGTTTGAATATTGGCGGTATCAACATCGTTGAACTGCCCCGCATTACGCCAGAAACTTGAAGTTTCATTCGCCAAGGCATCCAGAATGACCAGAAACTTCAGGTTTGATAAACCTTTGGATACTTTCTGTTTATCTGGTTGAGAGTTCAGGGTATTGATACCTTGAATAAAGTATCCATTCACTTCACCGTGAACCATCATGTCTATCTGTTTGTTGATATCGTACTGTTGATCCCATTTGGGCAACCAGTCATAGCCGTAATCGTTTTCAGCCGTGGCGTAATCGCCGTAGAAAGATTTCAGCAGCGACACAGTAAAGGCCGGGTAGTTATGCCAGTAATTGGTTGAATTGGGACGCAGCGGTTTGGGCGTGTAATGGTTCAAGTAGGCTTCAAGATTAATATCCTGATCCTGTGGCAGTTTCAGATAACCAGGCAGACCTTGGCACAACAACGCCAAGTCAGTAGCCCCCTGCACGTTTGAGTGACCACGCAGCGCGTTGACCCCACCGCCCATGATCCCCATGTTACCCAGCAGCAACTGGATCATCGCCATGGTACGAATGTTCTGCGCGCCGACACTGTGTTGCGTCCAGCCCAGTGCATACAGGAAGGTGGCCGCTTTGTTGTCGACATGGGTAGCCCCAAGCTGTTTGCATACATCCAAATAGGCTTCTTTGGGGGTACCTGTGATACTCGAAACCGTATCCGGGTCGTAGCGTTCAACGTGCTTTTTCAACAGTTTCAACACACAGCGTGGATGCTGCATGCTTGGATCGACTTTAGCGTAGCCTTCATCATCCAATTCATAGAACCAGGAAGACTTGTCATAGGTGTTGGCCGTTTCATCAAAACCACTGAACAGCCCCTCGTTGAAGTCAAAGTCTTCACGCACGATAAACGAGGCATTGGTATAGGCTTTAACATACTCAAGGTTGATTTGATTGGTGCTGAGCAGATAACGGATGACCCCAAGCAAGAAGGTGATGTCTGTACCTGATCGCAATGGAGCATAGGTATCAGCCACAGCAGCGCTGCGGTTAAAGCGAGGGTCTACCACAATCAAGCGCGCATTATTGTGCTCCATCGCCTCGGTTACCCAACCAAAGCCAACCGGGTGTGCTTCAGCCGCATTTCCCCCCATGACAATCGCCAGATCGGTATTTTTCATATCGGCCCAGTGGTTGGTCATGGCTCCGCGGCCAAAGGTCGGTGCCATGGCGGCCGGTGTCGGCGCATGGCATACCCTGGCAATGTTATCCAGGCCCAGCATGCCTATGGCACGACCAAATTTATGGGTCATGAAGCAACCTTCGTTGGCCTGTGCCGATGAGGTCATCATCCCCAGACTGGTCAAACGGTTTACAGTTTGGCCCTTGGCGTTTTTCTCAACCAGGTTCGCGTCACGCTCATCCTTGACCAAGCGAGCGATGCGTTTAAACGCTTCCTCCCAACTGATACGTTGCCATTTATCACTGCCGGGAGCCCTGACTTCAGGGTATTTCAGTCGATGAGGACTGTTCACGTAATCCACCAACCCGGCCCCCTTGGGACACAAGGCACCGCGATTGATTGGGTTATCGGCATCACCTTCGATGTGGAAGATGTGCTGCTCGGCATTCTTGCCATTACTGCTTTGGCTGTACATCAACAAGCCACAACCTACTGAACAATAGCAGCAGTTATTGCGCGTCTCTTTCGCCCTGAGCAGTTTGAATTGTCTGACCGCAGCAAATGCCTTTTCAGACATCAATCCCAGTGCAGAGATTGCAGATGTTGCAGCTCCGGCAGCACAGAGTTTGAAAAACTGTCGTCTGTTCATTGTCATTTCACACACTCTCTTGTTATGTGCAATTTCCAACTGCGGCATGGGTGCCACAGACTCGAGTCAGGTAAAGTCCTTACTCACAGCAGGAGTATCCTAAGAAATGACAATAAATAACAAATACAGACATGTGATCAGCAACACACTATCACAGCCACAGAAATTAAAACCAAAATTAATTTATGAAAAAGAATTAAAAACCGAAAGTCTATTTGAAAACACAAATCAACAGGATTTAACTCCAAATAGCCATTAGTCAAATTGTCCGGTCAAAATGACCATAATGTATAACTTTGATAGTGAAGCAATTAATTAGCGTGACATACATCACCAATTAATCAATATAGAGTCTGTTAACAGAGCTAAATCAGCAAAAGCTTATTTGTGACCCATTTCTCACTTCAAGGATCTTTAATTTCATTAGAGAGGGGAAATTCGCATCAAACAGCAGAGAACTGCTAATTAAGCACATGGTGATACTGGGTAAATTGGCTGGCAACAAAGCACTGATAAATGAACCTGGCAGACTGAAATGATTTAAAGATTCTGGCCATATTTTGAATCGAAAAAGGACAGTTCTTGGACTGTCCTTTTTTCAGGTATGACTTTAAGTTTTCGTTTGGCACCTATTTCAAACCCAACTCATCCAAAAAGGTGCAAACGCCTCAGGCATGTCTGAAACTATCTATGCCTGAAGCACTTGTCAGCCAAGCAAGATCCCCGGCTTTCCATCCAAAGAACGGGCAATGGCACGGCGCCCCTCTGCTTCAGTGAAATCTTTGCTTAGAATGCTATCCACATAGAACCACTCGCTGACCACCTCTTCGCTGCTGAAGGTCAGCGTCATATAACCCCGGTTCAACAGGTTGGCGTATTTAAGGTCATCCACCAGCCCTACAACGGCCGCCTCTGTCGCCGGGATCTGCTCTGAAGGCAGGTTGAGGTAATACTCAAGCCCAGGGGAGGAAACCGAACTGGTGGCAAACTCAACCCCAACCATGTTGCCATCTTTGTCCTTGAGATCATTGGCCCAGGCATTGTGGGTATCACCGGCAATCACCACCAGGTTTTTACCCGAGGCCCGGGCAGTGGCCAGCACGACTTCACGCTCATAGGCATAGCCATCCCAGGCATCCAGGTTGTAGGGGATCGACGGCAGTTGCAAAAGTGCCAGCACTTCCGGCGTCAGTTTGGCCTGGTTGGCAGCCAGATAGGTCAGTTCCGCTTGGGTCAGTGTCGGATCGCCGGCCTGAGCACGAGCTGCCAGCTGGGCCAATGCCGCCAACTCGGCAAACTGCGGAATAGACAGCTGCTGAGTGGCTATCGCCGCCGGCAACATCATCCGCCCCATCAGTATCTGCTGCCCCAAAAGCTGCCACTTGGCGCTGGATTGCAACAGTTTTCCCTGCAACCACAGCAGTTGGGTCTGGCCCAGAAGCGTACGCTGAGTGTCGGTCACGTCGGCGAGAAACTGCTGATCGTTGAAAGCACCGGTAGCCGGATCCAGATAGTTGCCATAGTCCAACTGTTTGTCACGGGCCAACACCCGGGTATCCAGCATATGCAGATCCAGCAGATCGCCGAAGCTGAAACTGCGGTAGATCTCTTCATGATTGCCCTCGCGCCATGGGCGGATAGGCAGCCATTCGAAGTAAGCCTGCAATGCCGCCTGTTTACGGGCGTCGAAGTCCCCTTCCCCTTGGTTATGGTTTTCGGCACCATCCTTCCAGGTGTCGTTGGCCACTTCGTGATCGTCCCAGACGGTAATAAACGGCAGCTTGGCGTGCAGCTTCTGCAAACTGGCATCGCCGCGATACTGGCCATAACGGGTACGGTAATCGCTCAAGGACAGCAACTCTCCCGCGGGTAGTACCTCACGGCCCAGCTCGGCGGCATGTTCACTGGCATAACCACCACGGCCATATTCATAGATATAGTCGCCCAAGTGCAGCATGGCGTCGAGATCGTCCCGCTGCGCCGCCAGTTCATAGACATTGAAGTAACCGGCCGGGAAATTGGCGCAGGACATAACCGCCAGTTTGACCGAATCGACCGCGCCCTCGGGCAGGGTCTTGGTCATACCGACTGTGGATGTCTTGTCACCCGTCATAAAACGATAGAAGTAGCGGCTGCCGCTCTCCAGCCCTATGGCATCGACTTTAACCGTGTAGTCACGCTCGGCATTGGTCACCATTTCACCTGTGGTCACCAAGTCGCTGAAGGCACCATCACGGGACACCTGCCAGGATACTCTGACATCCCCCGCCGTTTGCGGTGTTACCCGGGTCCAGATAATCACGGCATCCTGAGTGGGATCACCACTGGCGACACCATGAAGAAAATCGGCGGCGACAGTATTGTCATCATTGTCACTGGAGCAGCCCATCAGGCCATATGAGAGTACGGCAGCGCCAACACCTTTGGCTGAGAGGGTAAGAAAGTCACGACGGGAGAAGTTGCGGGTCATTGTTATTATTCCTTTAAAAACGCTTCATAATGCTGGTATGAGGTCGGATGTCCAGATTGTGAAGTCAAACTATTACACAATCGTGACAACGAGGTAAACATCTGTTGATATTCAAACGAATTCAGTCGGTTAAACAAAATGACGTCCGCTTTAGGCCAAGGCACTTGCAGCCCGCGGTAACAGGGGGCAAAATGCCTTACAGGACAGAGAATTAGCCCTCTCAGGGCCCAGGTGAAGGAACAAGACAATGAAAGTCAAAGACATCATGAGCACCCAGGTGGTGTGTATCAGTGACGGCGCCAGCGTCAAGGACGCCCACCAACTGATGCATTCCCGGGGCGTGCGCCATCTGCCGGTGATATCAGAAGCCAGCGGCACTCTGGTAGGGATACTCACTCATAAAAAGATGATTGCCACTGTAGTCAATCTGCTGACCCGCTACGGTCAGGGGGCGCTGGAACGAAAAGAACGCGGTACCCTGATAGCCGATCTGATTGAAACCGACTTTGAACCACTCAAGGCCGATGCACCACTGACCCAAGTGGTGGATTATTTTATCGCCAACAAGCATGGCTGCCTGCCTGTGGTGGACGAGCACAACAAGGTGCAGGGCATAGTCACCTCTTCTGACTTTGTCAAACTGTGCCGGGCGTTGCTCAAGGCTTGAACCCATCAAAAAAGCGTGCTTAGAGCACGCTTTTTTGGACTGAGCTTTTGCTTTTGGCGCAAGCTGAACCTATTGAATGAACCAGGTCTTAATTCTTAGTTCTTAGGCCTCTGGCTCTATCTTATTGATACTGCCCTTATAGCCGGTTTCATCCACCGCCTTTATCAGCGCATCCATATCAAAGCCTTCAGGCACTATCACTCTGGCCTGCTGGGTCTTGAGCGAGGACTTGGCCTTAATCACGCCCTCTGTCTTGCGCAGCGCCTTGTTGATTACCGTGACACACAAAGGGCAGGTCATGCCTTTAACATCCAGGGTAACCACCAGATTGCCCGCCCAGGCAAACGGCGTGCACAGCAGCAGTAAAACCAGTAACAAGCTTCTCATTCAAACACCTCTAACAGCCAAGGTAATACAAAAGGGTAAAGCTGAAACGCCAATACCACAGGCACGGCCAGCCAGTAGAGCAGCAACATTCTGGTGCGGCTCATGGTCGCGGTGCACAGAGGCTTTTTGGAAAAATACAAACGCCAAAAGCCCAGCAGGATCAACAGAGTCGACAGCGCCAGCATGGGCACTTGCAGCCAGCCGAGCTGTTCAATGCCCGACAGCGAGGCCGCCGATACCCCAAACACCAGATAGATCAGCGGCCCAATACAGCACAGACTGGAGGCGACAGCGGCAACAACTGCAGCCACCAGTGTCGCCAAAAAACCCTTAGAGCTGTTCTGTTGACTGGAAATCATAGGCGAAAACTTTGGGGTCATAGTAGTTCACAGGGTCGCCATCCACTTCGGCATAAGGATAGCCAAAGTTGTTCAGCGGCGTCTGCTCGGCCATGGGCGCCAGATCAAAGTCACGACCGAAGTTGAAACCAACCCAGTTCATTTCCCAGTTACCGAACAGATAGTCGTTGACCGCCTGCACATCGGGATCCTGGTGTTGCTTGTTCTCGGTCAAACGCATCTTGGTCACATCCGCAGGGTCGGCCGGCAACCAGCCGTAACCCGCCAGATAGAACATAGCACGGCAGTGCTGACCACCACTGACCTTGGCCAGGCCATTGGCATCACTGCTGCCGAAGGCTTTCTTGGAGTATTTGCCCATCTTAATAGCCTGTCCAACACGGATCCCGAACATCTCCCGGGCAGGTATGCCGGCGGCGCGAGCCAAGGCCACAAATACCGAGTTGATATCAGTACACTTGCCACCCAGTTTGCCGCTCTCGAGAATAGTGGCCACATCACCCGTACCGCAACCGATAACATCGTTGTCGCGGAACATATTGGCGCTGACCCAGTTGTAGATGAGGCGGGCCTTTTTCAGCGGGTCGGTTTCCTTGCCAACAATCTTGTCTGAAGTCTGCTTCACTATGCCATCAATGGGCATATGTTTGGTGGGCAGCAGATAGCGCTCCACATCTACCGGGTACTGGATAGTTTTTGGGGCGCGATAATGCTCTAACTCGCCGTTTTTCAGCGGTTCCCAGTCGAGGGTTTCCAGCTCCATCACCAACTGCAGCTCCATCTTGCCTTTGGCATCAGGCCAGGTGGCAAACAGAGTCTTGGCGCCATAGCTGTTATCGGCAGTGATATAGGCGTCCTGGAAATTGCCTTTGAAGTTCAGCTTGCGTAGCTGCTGAAACTGGGTGTCTTCCACCAGCGGGATCCACAACTTGACCACGCCCTCTGAGCCCTCGGGTGCGATCAGTTGGTAATCTTGAGTCAGGGTGAAATGTCTGCGGCCGTCGGCGGAATAATGCTCGACGGCCTTGGTCTTCGATGTGGCCGCCATCACAGGGCTGATGATACCGGCCGTCGACAAAATAGCCGCAGTTTTTAAAAAATTGCGTCTTTGCATTATTCGATTCCTTACGTTTGATTAACAGACGAGTCAATGAGGTGCCCGCTGGCGGGCCGAAGCATTATAAGTGGCGGCCCCTGGCACCGCAACAAAGCCGCAGACACAGGGTCAGTGCAGCCAGAGTCACCAGCAAGGTGGAATAATAAGAAAAATTAACAAGTTTGCGAGACAAAACAACCATATTGGTCATCTTGTCTCGCCTTACGTTTACCAATGTAAAGCCGGTATGGCAGAGGGAAAAATCGGCGCCGGATCACATTCTTACCTGGGCTTATCTCAGCCCCACTTCCACGTCGCGGATAATGAAGTTCCCCGAATAAAGCGGATGGGGTTCACCCAAAGGCTCCAAGGCAAAGAAGCGTTTGTGCTCTTCACTGAGCCCTTCGAAGCCGCCTATCACCTGATAGAGCCAGCTTTCCGGATCCCAGGACAGCTGTTGCTGCTGCAGATATTCCAGCGCCGAAGTGTTGCGGCCCGAGTCAATGACGGCGCAGAAGTACTCATCCACGGCCTCTTTGAGCGGGTTATCCGGCATATCAAAGTCTTCCTGAGGATTAACCGCAACCGGCACATCGTGCTCCTGCAACCTCTTGGGCAGATGGTCACGACTGATAGCCTTGATACGGGCCACCATCTCCATCAGTTGCAGTTCCTGGCCGCTGTTGTTCACATCCACAGATGCCGGTGCCAGCAAGGCCTCAGCATGATTGAACAGCACAGGCACCTGCTTGTGCGCCACATGGTCGGCCACCTGGTAGTCTGGGTGCAAATCTGTATACAGCAACCAGCCTTTGAGCAAACGGGTACGACCGCGGATCTGCCTGAAGCGTCCCAGCAATTCCAGTAGACGCCCCTGCACCACGCTCAGCTCCTGGGTGCAATCACTGAGAGTGTCCTGCAACATGGTCACCAGCAGGCGGCGCAGCTCACGGATATCACCGGCAATTTCGCCAAGCTCGGTAAACTCAAACAGCTCCAGGCCGTTAAGCAGTTCCGATACCTGGCTCTGGGCCAGCTCGTTTTCACGGATCTTGGCGTTAATTGAACCCACATAACCGAACTCGTTATTGATCCGGCCCCAGAGCACACGAATGGAGTAACGCAGGCTCTCGGTGAAGCTGAATACGTGTTCGGTCAAGTCTGCCAGATAGGCTTCGGCGGCGCTGTAATCCACACTGGCGCGCGCCTCACGGTAGTGATTGGCCAAGGTCTTGATGGTGGCCAGAGCCGAACCGACGTTGGCGTTGATCTGGCGGTTACGCTCATCCTTGAGGCCCTCTTCCAGCAGGGCCCTGACATTACGCGACAACCTGAGCGGTTCATCCGGCTCGGGGCGCCAGAGAATGCCGTTGTCGGTAAGCTTCTTCAGCAGCGCAGGTTCCTGCCGGGTCTCGTCCAGACTACCGGAGAGATAGGCGTCCATCACCAGTTCGGCGTTACGCCCAAGCAGCCTCAGCAGCTTGACCCCGGCCTGATGCAGGTTGCTGCTCATATCAGATCCCTCTGGGTGGCGGTTTCAGCCTGAGCCTCCAGACTGAGGCCCTCGGTTTCATCGATAAAGCGGATCACTTCGTAGAGGTAATCCAGCTTGCCGGTGGCGATATAGATCTGTTTTTCCGGATTCGGCCGCACCAGATAACCCAGCTCCTGCAAGCGCTTGAAAACCAGTTTGATCTGACCATCGACACTGCTTGAGCTGGAGCCGAACAGCCGATACTGGCTCAGCTTGGCCAGTTGCTCGCGAAACGCCGGCGTATCCTCAATGCGGCTTTGCAATTCGGTAAGCCGCACCGCCGCGCCTTCGGTCAGGGGGGCATCCTGGCCGCTGGCTTCCTGCACCAATACCAGCCATTCCACCATGGGGATCAACGCCTGGCAGATATCACGAAACTGCGCCGAAATCACTTTGCGCTCGTCTTCTCCCAACTGCAGATAACCGCAGAAAAAGACTTCGCCCTCGGCGGCCTGGGCCACAGTGCGGTTGATTTGGTTGAGATAGGCCTCGACTCTGTCACGGGTGGCCGGACTCTTGAGTGAGCGCCAACCCTCTTCGTCAGTGGTGCGGCAGATAAATTCACCCTTGAGCAGGCGCTCAATCAGGGCGCCTGAGCCGACGATAGTGCTTTGCAGTTCGCTCATTACACCGCCTCCTTGGCCAAGCGCTCAGAGAGCTTTTGCGCTATGGGATCGACCTTGGGTTTAACCACCTGCAGTCGCTTGGTCTGCTTGTTGATGATGTAGCGGTTGGCAAACAAATTCAGTACCTCGGACTCAGGGTTGGGGAAAGCACCCAACACGCTGATATTGTTGTTTTCACAGGCATCGAAGATCTTCTTCACGTTAGCGTGGTGCAAGGTGCCCAGCTCATCAATCGGCCAGTGCACAGTGACATCCGCCTTGCCCCGCAGCAAGCGGGTAAAGGCCAGCAGGAACTTACAAAGAATCAGATAAGCCATACCATGACTGGATGACTCGTTGAGCTGACGGTCGGTGCGGATCACCAGATCCGAGTTGCCCTCCTTGAGGCGCAGCTCAATCTCCAGCAGCTTGGCGATGCCGCCGGTCAGGGCCGAGCGGCCTATGATATCCAGTGCCCGGCGCATGCTGTTGGTATAGTGCTCATCCGGCAGGCCGGTGAAGCCTTCGGCCTTCCAGGCACGGAACGCCTTGACGAACAGCTCCAGCTCAGGCCAGAACTCCAGTTCGCTGATCCGCGAGCGGATCCTGACCGCAGATTCAGAGACGCCATCGAGGAACAGCTCCTCCCCGACTTCGCGGGTAATACGGGCACTTTGGGAGGCAATACGGCGGTCGATATCGGCCAAGACATCGTAGAAGGCGGTCAGGTCGACACCGAAGATTCGGCCCTGTTCACGCAATGCGGTAATCGACTGCGGCACCATCACATTGAGCAGTTGGGCCAGATGCGGCACCAACTTGCGGTAATCCAGCAGGCGTATGCCCTTGTCATTGACTGAGCTGGACTCTTCACGGGCCTTTTCCCAGAACTCGGATAGGCTGGAGCCTGACTTGCTGGCAATCACCTGATCGAAATGATCCACATACTGCCTGACCGAACCCAGCAGATGCTCGCGCTTGAGCAACAGCTCCTCGCCCTGACGCAGACGTTCACCCAGGCTGCCCTGGGGCTCTTCATCGTTGCGCGGCAATTTCAGCTCGGCCAGCTTACGCAGCAAGGCGCGCAACTTGGTGAGGTTTTCCGAGGCCTCTACCTGAGCGGCATCGGACTGGCGCCTTTGTAGCTCCAGTTGCTGGCGGGCATGTTTGACTTCGTTGGCCTTGGTCTTCAATTGCTGATCCAGCTCGGAAGCGGCGCGCTTGACTTCGCCCAAGTCGGTCACCAACTTGGGTTTACGCACCAGCCAGGTATGCTGATACCAGTCGTCATAGCGCAGCACTTCACTGCGGCGCTGCTCGGCGGCGGCAATGGCACCTTCCAACTCACGGATCTCCCGCTTGAGGGCGAGAATTTTGTCTTCATCCACCCCGCGGGACTTAAGCTCGTTCTTGTACCACTGTTCGCAGGCTTTTTGCTCCTCTTTGGTACGACTGCGGCGCTGATTGATGCTCTCTTTGAGCTGTTCCAGATGCTGCTCCAGCGCGCCGACCACTTCCTGCCAGTAGGCGTTCTTTTCCATTCTGGCATCCAGCGCCTGCTCTTTGAGCTCCTCCAACCATTCCAGGTGCTGGTTGCGCAGCTGTTTCATCTCCTGATCCAGCAGCGTCAGGCGTTTACCGGCCTGTGCCTTACGCTCAGCCAACGCCTTATTGATCTGCTCCTGCACAGTGCGGCGCTCCTCGAACAGACGCCGCAAATCGTCACGCAAATTCTTGTATGCCGTGCGGGCAAAGGTCAGCTCACGGCTCAGTTTATCCAGCGCTTCGTTGGCCTGCACCAGGCGCTCTTCCGCTTCTTCCTGCAGCCCATAGGCGTTTTGCAGCGCGTCTTCGGCCTTGGCCAGCTTGGCCCTTAGCTCAGGCTCTGAACTGGCGTATTCGGGGATCTCCAGCACCTTGAGATCCAATGAGATCCCGAAAAGGCTGTCACTTTCGGCGCCGACATTGGGGTGCAAGTCAGTGCGGTGCAGCAAGTCGGGATGTACCACCTTACCCAGGTGCTGCTCCCAACCCGGCACTTCTTTTCGCAGAAACTCCAGCAAGGTGTGGGACTGGGGGAACAGCATGTGTTTGAGATCGTCCAGATCGCCCTGGCGCTCCGTGACTCTGAGCGCGGCAATTCTGAGAGATTCACTGGCCTGATCCCTGAGTGAGCGCTGCTTACGCTCTTCGCTCATCAGCCGCTCCACCTTGGCGTTGGCAGCCTCCTGCTCGGCATCGGCACGGTCGATACGCTCGTCGAATACCGCCAGGCTTAGCTTCTCCTCCTCGGTATAAGTCACACTGTCGACCTGCAGCTTGAGCTCGGCCGCATTGAGCTTGAGCTGGTACTCCTGCTCCTGGAATTTGGCCTTGCCGTTTTCCTGCTGCTCACGGAATTCGGCATCGAGGCGCGCCAAGTCTTCCCGGGCCACTTCACGCTGCTTGTCGCGGGCCTCGCGTTGCTTATCCAGCTCCTGCTGCAGCTTTTCCAGCTCCTTGTTGAGCTGTTCACCAATCTTGCTGCGGCGGGCGTTATAGGCGGCTTCTATGTCCTGGTGTTTCTCTGTTTGCAGCTTGTGTCTTTCGCTGAGGTTCTCAAGATCGCTACGCCACAACGGCAGCTGTTCCAGATTGGCCTTGGCCTGTTCGATATCGGCATCGAGAAACGCCGCATGCTGGTTTTCGATGGCGTCGAGTTCATATTCCAGCTTGGCGACATCGCCCTTGGCGGCAGACAGCTCCTGGTTAAGCTCGTCGCGCTGCTCTTTCCACTCATCGTCCAATGCCTTGAGACGGAAGTTCAGCTCCCGCGACAGGGTCTGATTTTGCTCCTGACGCTGGGCCTCCAGCACTTCGTCATTGCGATAACCTTTGGCCAGGCTGCCAAGACGCAGTTCGGCCGACAGCAGCTCGTTGAACTCCTGCTCCAACTTGTCAAATTCGGGACGGATCTGCTCAAATCCGGCGATCAGCTGGCTCTCGCGGATCCAGGCCTCGACTCGTTGTGGATTGAGCCTTGATGCCGGCGGGTTAACGCCATCCTCTTCCAAAATGGCGGCGATCATCGACTTGACCGTTTCCATTTTGCCTTCTTTGGAATGCACCGCCTTGGCCAGTTTTTCAATATGGCGCAGTGAATGGTCGGCCTCGCACAGAGAGAACAAACGGGCATAGCTGCGCAGCTCAGTGCGGCTGGTGCCTGTGTTGAGCAAGGTGCGATCATTCTGGATGATGGCGCGAAACTCTCGGGTATTCAAAAGCTTGGTATGGTTCACTCCGGCGCGTTTCATCTCGCGGCCCAGTTCGGCCATGGTATGGCACAAAATAGTGTCGCCGTTTTGGGACTTGATATAGTCTTCCAGTTCAAATCCCTTGGCGATAAAGCGGTAGTTGACCCCTTTGCCGTCGCCGGCCGAGGCCAGCACCGCCTGATACAGCAAGCCATCACTCTTTTGGTATTCGTAAATGATATAGCTGGATTCTCTGGGCAGATACCAGCGCTCGAAGCTGTCACGGGTCGAAGGCACGACCCGGCTGGGGTATTCACCATAAAACACAGGCACCAGACGCTGCAGCGTGGTCTTACCCGAGGCGTTGGTACCACAGATATTGGTATGGCCATCGAGCTTCAGTTCCACCACGCCCGGCAGATGGGTGTCGATCAGCACTATTCGAATCAAGCTTGGCATATAAATCCTTATGCAGACAGCAAGCACCAAACGGCCAGAGGCCCCGGCACTCGCGGCAACAGGCGGGCAAACCGCCTCAATACAGCAAAACCCTTAAATTAATGGAAAGACCCACCCTTGGCAATTGAAGGGCCGGTAAAGAAAGCGGGATCCGCTGCGGGTTTCAAAGAATATTATTCAGGTTTGAACAGGCCTATCACTTCACCTGTCGCCTTATGGCTGACCTTGTCATCGGTCTGCTGCTCGCGGTAATCACACTCGACACACTCGACCGTTTCTATGCCGTTCTCCTTGAACAGCACTATGCTGTCCTGAGCCTGACATTTGGGGCATTTGGCACCGGCCACAAAGCGTTTCTTGATCCTGTTCATCTTCTGAGTCTAGTTGATAAGCAATGACGCTATTTTGCCATATCTGTGGCCGCTGTGGCGCATTTTAAACAGCATTACGGCAATGTTTGCGCCAAGGTGCTGGAAAAGCGGGGGATCCCTGTGCCGGATGATGACGTTAGCAAAACGGGCCTACTGGCGTTGTCTTAGCCATGCGCAGTTGCTGTTCAAGGGTAAAACTCGGTACAGTTTCGTTTCCTGCCAATAGAACCACACACATTCTTCTGAGCCTATCTATTAGGGATGAAGCGGGATTAACTGTTAATGATATAGAATCGTGACCGCCCCATGGACACATTACTTGATGGGAAATCAATTCTTGTAGATGAACGGTTAGCTCAAATTTAATCTGACAGGCCTCGATGAAAAGGAGTAGCTGTCAGATAAGGTCTGAAGCACTACAATTTAGGAACAGCTATTTAGGCTGACTACATTTTCAAGCTCTCTGTTTGGAACAACTGGTTATCTGCAACTTACCAAACATCAAGCCTAGAACACTCAAAATCAACCAACATACCTTTATCAACCCCTGCAGGTATTGCACAGTCTAGCTCTATAATGATGGAGCCAACCTTTACAATATTCTCTAATCGATCCTCAACTACTGCTGTCACTCGATGGGGTAAGACTTTCTCCTCAAGTGCTTCAATAGATACAAGTCCAGAATTAGATAACATCACTTCTTTAGCCATGAATGCATGAAGATAATCAACCTCTGCTCCCTCTTCATACTCACATGGCTGGCAAAATGCTATGCAGCTATATTCGCCATCAGTAATTGTCAGTTCAGCCTCTTGAGCTGACTTTGAAGTCCAATTTAACTTTTCAACCTTCATAATCAATCACAAAAAATCAAGCTACCCATGATAATACAATGAATTGCCACTGATTTCTTTCCTAGACACCTTTTAGTTAGATAAACTAGCTAGAAATCATCTTCAACAGAAATAATTCCTGCATTAACCAATGCAACCTGAGTATTTCTCAATAGATTAACAACTTCAGAATCATTAACACCCATTAAGCGTTCAATTACCTCCAACTGACAACCATTAGCTAGATTACTAATTATGATATCACTAGGTATAGACTGGCTGTTGACTGTAGAACTCACGTATGAAATCCAACCGACACTATTGTCAAACTCCATATCAGGATCTATTTTGCAAGCCAAATCATGAGACGTGAACACTGCAAATTCTGGATTACATTGTGTAACTAAAAGCTTCCAAACTTGCCTAAAAAACTGCAATTCATTAACTCTACTTTCAACAGGATAATCTAGTTTACATACAACAGAATTTCCTGGGCTAGCAGTACCATATGCTCCCGAACTCACTATAATAAAAAAAACTGGCCCACAGTCCAATTTAACTTTCCACTGCGATGTGAACCCCAAAGGGGACAATAGGGAAACAGTCGAATCTTCTTGAACAACTTCTGTATATGCGACATCAGGGTCAAGCACTAAACTAATAATTTTACTCTTTTGTTCGAGAAAATCATCTGGCATCACATCTAGTTTTAGTCCCTTTGAGAGTATTTCAAATGAGCACGGGCGTTCTACCGCTGCCTCAATACCTATGAGTAAATCAATGATGAAAGATAAGTATTCATCTAGGCACTGTTGCCTGTCTTGCCAATAGAATCCCATGTATTCTTTTGCTCTAATCATTATTGACCACCCTTAGGCGTATAAACTGGTTTAATATGTTTAACTTTATTCTCTCTTAACAACTGACTTACAAGATCAAACTTTTCTTGATTAGGTATATGCCACTCGACTTTCGTTTTCACCTGTGATGCTACAGCTGACTGCTTTCTCGCATCTCGCAAAACAACATCAAGCGACCAAGCCTCATCTTTGGGCCATTTATTAAAATCCTTAGCATCAATTAAAACTCCACGTTCAGGGTTGAATCCATCAAATTTGATTTCACCGCTTTTCATTAAATCCGTCTTTACAACATACTCTGTATGCCGTGGAGCACCCGTGACTTCAATTTGATATGCAGCGCCTTTTTCTGGTGTATGCCGACTAAATAATTGCTCCAAATAATAGAGCACTGCACCGATATCGTCTAAAGTAGTAACTTGACGCAGTTAGAACACTAAGCCTGGTGAGCTGGGTTCAATAACACAAGTTCGGAAACCCTTGCGCCACAAGTGTTCTGCAATGTGTAGCACAAATAGAATCAGTTAGTTAGAACAAGGAGCCTACGATCTGCCAAGAATTATGGGTTTCTCCATTTTTTCTCTAGCGCAGCATTAAGACTGAGTGTCCATATTCTTCTGCTTTTTGAATCAGACTAAGAAATAGCCCAGTCCTAAATCAGCTTATTCTCCACAACACTAAAGTAACTAATTTCGTACTCTTCCCCTAATTCCAGTTTCAGTTTTTTCCAAATGTCTCTCCCTTCTAAGTCGAATTCTTTCTCCTCATCAAGATTAGAAAAACCAGATTGACTAGGATCATGATTATTAAGAGTTGAATCATAAAGTTCTTCCCATTTAGATATCTTCTCTTTTAATTCATCCGATATAGAAAGCTTTCTCGAATCTAAATTATCTAGACTATCAACATCCCAAAGAGCATAACATTCACAATCAGGTAAAAGCTTTAATCTATTAGGCATATTTTTACTCCGAGATATATGGGGTTAAACGCGATTGAGGGTTCGCACCAACAATAAAGCCATTGTCGGAAATTGTAACACTAATTCGATGTCGAGTATCGTTATAGACAACATCATAAGATATATAGCATAAGATATATAGGAAAAGATATATGAGATATATAGGACATCCTAAACACTTTCTGAGCTATAAGGAAAAGGAAAAGCTCACTGCAGGGTGTCAGTCTCTGATAAATAACGACGGATTTTTGGAAATGAGACTCTCTGAGATGAGTAATCTGCGTGCTTCATACAAAAACTGCGA